>NZ_JBXWSJ010000096.1:0-8159 GCF_059613365.1 Ruegeria sp. BHSA163 | reverse complement strand
CTCGTCAGCCTCATAACCTAAAGGTCTGAAAAAAACAAAAAACACCAAAACTAAAACCAAAAAAGAATAATAAACGCAAAACTGCCCAAACAACACAAACCAAGCAAAAAATTGGGTTTCAGATTCCCTGCGGGCATTGCGCATAAAGAATCGTCAATCCGCTTATTAGTAAGGCCAAACCAGCAGGAAGTCGCCGTTTTGGGTGCGTAGGCAATTTGTGGCTTCAAATTGTCCAATTATAGACAAATTTTCCTCTGACTATGCCCGCAGTTTGGAGGATCGGTGATGTCGGAAGCAAGTTCCCTTGAACGAGAAATGCTCAATCTGATTAATTCGGAGCGCGTTTCGCGTGGGCTTGATCCAGTCCAGTTAGAGCTTCGACTTAACGCGGCGGCAGAAGAGCACAGTGATTGGATGCTCGAAACGGGTACATTTTCGCATACTGGGGAAGGCGATAGCTCAGCGACTCAACGAATTCGCGAATCTGGCTTCGTCTTGTCCGGGTCGTGGTCTACCGCCGAAAACATCGCATGGCAGAGCCAGCGCGGTGTTCCAGGTTTCAGCGATGATGTCGTTAATTTGCATGACTCGTTGATGAACAGCGATGGACATAGGGCGAATATTCTCAATCCGGCACTGGCATACATCGGCATTGGGATCGAGATCGGTACCTTTCAGGGCGTGCCTGCCGTGATGGTGACGCAAAACTTTGCACGGACTTCAGCCGGTGTCCAATTGGACGAAGGTGGAAATGCCGGAACGGACGACAGCCTACCGTCTGAGCAGGCAATCGCTCCCGAGGAAAACGCTGAAGTGGAAGCGACACCAACCCTTGAACAATTCACGCTAGAGAGTGAGAGCGGCGCGCTCAGGGGTACTCCGGAAGAGCTAGACAATGATGTGATAACCAACTTTGACGAAGGTAATCAGCTAATCCTCGAAGGAGTCCAACCAGGCCGATCCAATATTCAATTTAACAGAGACTCAGAGATCGAGGTGGATTTAGACGGCGATGGTAATTCAGATGTTACAATATCGCTCATTTCTGGGCGGTCAGAAGGAGACATTTTCGCAATCGCAGTCGACGGGAATACCATCATAAGTTACGCCAAGTACCTTCCTGACCTGTCGGATGGGGACAGAGTAAGCCGAGACCAGATCAACGGCGTGGTCAACAAAGAGTTTTTGTCAGGTGACGGTGCGACGGATTTTCAGGTCGAACTGCTCGATATTGGGCACGCAGGGTACAATAACGTGTTGGGGGTCTACGATATCCTCGACAATGGCGAAATCGCCAATGTGCGATTGTTGTACGACAACACCAACCGCGACACTGGCTCAGTCACCATTTCAGACGTGGCGGATGGCAGCAGACTCGGGTTCTTTGTTGTTCAGAATGCTGCAGATTGGGCAGCCGATGTGTCAAACAGCGACGTGTTGGAGTTTCGAGCCGGCAATGGTGCAGTTGCCGATGTGGACGACGACTTTGATCTAATACTTTTTGTCAATGGAAACTCAGCCAGTGTAAACACGTTCCATGCGGAAAAAGCCTTACTGAATACCGACGATGAACAACATGCACTTTCGGGAATTGCCGACGGTGGGAATGCAATGATTATCGGTTTCGAAGACCTTACCGGCGGTGGTGATCAAGATTTTGAGGACGTTGTATTTTCAGTCACGCGTATTGAAACCGACGCGTTATCAATTGCGTGAAAGCGGCCAACCTTCTTTACCGTGGGGACACACTGGTAGTTTTTCTTACCGCACCTGACCGCAAAGGTCTAAAAGCTTGGTGTATGGCTGAAATTGGGTGTCCATCGCCAACCGCGACACCCATCATTTCTTTTCGAAGAACAAGACTACTTCACCCAGACGAACGCCAAAGCGCGAGACATAGGCTCGATTCAACAGTCGGTCATCTGACAAAAGCCACATCCAATCATCGAAATTGACACGCATTGTGCCGTCTTTCACAGGCAGGTCGATCTTGTACTTCCAGTTGAATGTATCACCGCGTTCAATACCGGTTGCCGTACCCAATACACCGGGTGCTGTCCCGGTCCAAGTGTCGTCAGATGTTTTGTTCAACGTCCAAACGCGTTGTTCCGTTGCCCCGTCGTCGTACACAAAGTCTTCTACTAATGTCAGAGTCCGACCATCCCAAGTTCCGTCAATTTCAACGGTAAAACGGCGCGGGATGTTGCCCAGAACATCCTGAAACTGACCATACGCTACGGTTTTTCCTTCAAAGAACTCTTCTAGGTTCAATTGCCGGTCGGACAAAAATGTTTTGGGAACCCTCGGCTTTGCTGAGCAGGCTGCTAAAACTAAAAGTCCGGTTACCGCAAGAATTCCAAGAAGATAACGTCGAGCAATCATTGCAGTGTCCTCGGCGCTGCTTCTGCGTCAAAGCCGTTTGTTCCGGGTAGATGTTTCAAGACGGCCTCTGGCGCTGGTCGCATTGTTGCGACCAGCTCTGCGACTTTAATTCCGAATTTTCGCATCTCTGACCGGTTCATTATCGCTCCGTTTTCCGTCAGGTACATCCAATCGGTTACTTCCAGCGTGTGCCCCCCAGCATCCTCTGGCAAAATAATCCGATAGTTCAACTTGACCGTAGAGCCAGAAACTATCCCACGACCTTCGCCGACTATGTCTTCTGCGGTTGCCGTAAATTTGTTTCCCGTTCCCAAAGTGAGGTGCCATTTCCTGGTCATTTGCTTGCCATTGGAATAGGTAAAATACTCTGCCAACGTGCCTGAGTTACCTTCCCATTCACCGACCATTCGGGCAACAAAGCTGTTCGACATTTTGCCGTTGGGACCATAAATTAAGCCTTCTGACAGAATTTCTCCGTTCAGGTGTTTTGTGAGTGAAAACTGAGGTCCGGTATCAGCATAATCTGAAGGAGTCTGCGCACGAAAGCTGAGGAACCGACCTCGAACTACGACTAGCGCAATAACCACCAGCAAGAGTACTATCAGAAAGTTCATTTGACGGTTACCTCTGTAGGTAGGGTCAAAACCATTCCAAACGCGCCCAGCTTTAGAACGCAGGGCAATACGGCGTAGGCTAAGTTGAGTGTTTCTAAAGCCTGAACGGAATTGGATTGACCGGGATTGAAGCCACTGCGTTCAAGCAGCGGAAGAGTAAAAAATGCAGCCAGAGCCAGCCCCAGCTTGCCAGCAAATGACCAAATTCCAAATGCTGCTGAGGCATTCAAGCCAGAACGTGTAAGAACGACCGAGAACATCGCCGGTAGTACAACCATGTCCGCGCCCAACGCCGCTCCGGAAGCAAAGCATATCAATGCAAAACCCGTAAGTTCGCCAGCCGGCAACATGGCGGCGCCGACGAAACCGGCAATCGACAATGGCATGGCGATGATCAGGGTCTGTTTGGGGCCTATTCGGTTTCCAAGCTTGGCCCACAGTGGAACGCTGGTACCTGCGCTGAGAAAGAAAAGTATCAGCAGTGGCCCGGCCTTCCCCGGTAATTGCAGTCGGTCTTCGACAAAAAACAAGAACAAAGTCGAGGTTATTGCGACTGGCAGGCTATTGACGAGAGCAAGCGTAAGTAAACGAAGGGCACCTGCCTGACCAAGCCCGGCAAAAGAAAGGCCCTGCCCTGTAATCGGAGTTCGGCGCCACATGGGGAATGTCAGCAGGATGGTAAAGATAGATAAAAAGCCAAGAAACATTCCGAACGCGGGATATCCTTGCGCTTCGGCGCCGATTGCCACGAACAATGCGGGGGCGCTTGCCGCGGCGATAACTCCCGCCAATTGGCCGCCTTCGCGATAAGCGGCCAACCTCATCAATTCAGCAGAGTTCGGTTTTTTGGCCAATGTCGCACTGCGACCATAAAGTAAAATCGTCCCAAGGCTATAGGCGGAAAATAGCAGGATCAAGATAACGACAAGAGACAGAATGCTGGCGTCCTCCGGTAAAGAGAACAGCAGCGGAAAGCCGACGGCCAAGCCAATCGCCGCCATGGTGGCAAACATCAATTGAGCGCCAGGCCAACGATCAATCGCCCAACCGATCAAGGGGTCTTGGACCAAGTCCACCAACCGGATCGCCAGCAATAAAGTCCCGATTACGCCAAGCCCAATTCCAAGATTTACCGAGGCAAATCGCGGAAGGTGGATATAAAGCGGGATACCCGCCGCAGCGAGCATAAGCGCGTATAGGCTGACACGCGGATACAGCATTATTGCCCCTTAAGCTGTCGCGTGAAGTTTGCCGATCTGGTGTCGTCCCCAAGGAAAATTGACATGAACGCCCGTTTGATCCCGAGGCTGGAAAGCGCACAGGTCTTGTTCCCGTTGCGCCAGAAATCGACTTGGTTTGGACCTTCGGAAATTGCCAGATAACTGTCGCCTTTACTGACTGCCTGAAAGCATTGTTCCAATTGCGTCTGCGAAGGAGCTTTGTTACCTTGGCGTTCAATCTCATCGAGCGTTGATTGAACCAAAGCCTTCTGTTTTAGGGACTTTCGGTAGGTCAGTTGCAGCCCGAAATCCTCATTCCAACTGAAAGGTCCACCCCTAGGTGTAAACAGTTTTGCGTCATAAATAGGCAGGCCCAGATACCGAAAAGTGGAAGTCCCTCGAAGTTGCGCGTCTTTGAGTGCACCCGCCAGCGGCGAGGCCGCCAGCCAGGCTGGCGGCAACAACAAGACAATTACCAGCGCTACGCGCCAGATGCATTTACTCGGCCGCAACAGAGACAGCCGTATCTGGTTCAAGAATGCCATTGTCAGCTCCGATTCTATGCGGGGTGCGTTTCAGCAGATCGACGACATGCATCGCGCTCGCAATCCCGTCTTCGTGAAAGCCGTGCCGGTTGTACGCTCCGGCAAACCACGTTCGGTTCTGTCCCTGCATCTCGCGGATTTGCCCTTGTGCTCGCAGGGCAGCTTTGTCGAATACCGGATGGGCAAATTCGACTTCATCATAGATTTTATCCGCAGCGATTTCTGGTGATGCGTTCAGCGTTACGAATAGTGGATCACTGTCAGGAATATTCTGAAGACGGTTCATCCAATAAGTCACGCCAACATTGCCGCCGTTTGAACGATAGGTCCAACTTGACCAGCAGGCCCGGCGACGCGGCATCTGGCCTGGATCACAATGCAAATAAGCTTTATTGGGCTGATATCGTATCGACCCGAGTGCATCCCTTTCGACCGATGTCGCTGAATCGCCCAAGATCGACAATGTTTGATCCGAGTGCGTGGCCAAAATAATCTCATCAAACATGTCAGGCTGCCCTTGGCTGAAGACGGTGACGCCCAGATCGCACCTTTCGATATGGTCAACCGGAGCGGACAAACGAATGTCTGAGCCACGGGTTCGCAAGGCTGCCTCAAGACGACGTACGTATTCGATACTGCCGCCTTTTACTGTCCACCATTGGTGTTGCTTAGAGCGATCGCCCGCCATCAAGGCATGATTTCGGAAAAATTGAACCAAGGATCGAGCTGGAAATTGATCAACAAACTCGGTTGGTGTGGACCAGATTGCGCCACACATAGGCATCAAATAGTTGTGACGAAACCAATGACCCAGGCGCAGCTGATCCACGAGCTCTCCAATTGTGGTGTCGTCATCCCGTGCCGCAGTCGGGGCCTCTTTGCCAAATCTCACTATGTCCGCAATCATCTTGTAATATGCAGGACGTGCAAGATTGCGCTTTTGAGCAGTCAACGTACGTAAGTTATTCAGACCATACTCGATTCGACCGTTGTCTATGGTCGCACCAAAGCTCATCTCGCTCTTTGTGACAGGAACGTTCAGCTCTTCAAACAATTTGGTGAGATAAGGGTAGGTGATGTAATTGAAAACTATAAAACCGGTGTCAACGGGTTGATCACCGTTTTTGCCTGCCATCACCGTTCTGGCATGTCCCCCAAGGCGAGGCTCTGCCTCGAAGATGGTGATGTCATGGTCTTCTGAAAGATAGTAAGCTGCGGATAGACCTGAAATGCCTGCACCTACAATCGCGATTTTCTTGCGTACGCCTCGTGTCTCGTCGAACATATGATCCTCTTTGTGCGACATTTTACAAAGGGATACGCAGCGTTCGCTCGATTGGATCAGTCAAGTTAGATTATTTTCTCAAACGTTCTATATTTAGTGCTGGCCTGATCTTCCGGATCGAGGATGATCCACACGAAGCATTGAGACGTAATGTCCACAAGATGTCCAAAGCAACTTTTTTGAGACGTTGGATCCTTATGATCCAGACGTTCCGGATAGCCCAACCATGAGCAGTTTTGACGGAAAAACATATTGGATTGTCGGGGCCAGCGAAGGATTAGGTCGTGCTCTGGCTGAGGAGTTAAGCCGTCAGGGCGCGCATCTGGTTTTGTCGGCCCGCAATTCAGAGCGGTTGACCCAGATTTGTGACGACTTAGCCAATGCAAAGGCGGTTCCGTGTGATGTGACTGATTTAGAGTCTGTCCAGAAGGCCTTGACCGAAGCCGGACCAATTGATGGGTTGGTTTACAATGCAGGCGCTTACGATCCGATGCGTACGACGGACTGGAATACCGAGTCAGCGTTGGTCATGAGCGATGTGAACTATCTGGGCGCCCTGCGCGTGCTTGGTGAAGTTGTTCCGGGTTTTGTTAAAGCTGGTCACGGTGAAATTACCCTGATCGGTTCGCTGGCGGGATATCACGGGCTGCCTGCCGCGATTGGTTATGGTTCTAGCAAGGCTGCTATGATTTCCCTGGCCGAGACTATGCGGCATGATCTGGCGAGCAGCGGCGTGACGGTGCGGATCGTCAACCCGGGTTTTATCAAGACGCGCCTGACTGAAAAGAACAGTTTCAAGATGCCCATGTTGATGACGCCCGAGGATGCAGCGGCCCGGGTGGTAAAGGCGATGTCGCGCCGCCGCTTCCGTACGGATTTCCCGGCCCCATTCTCGTGGCTGATCCGCCTGATCGACTATCTGCCGGATTTTCTGGTTTATCGCGGAAAATAGAGTCTACCCAAACTCTCCCTGACAGAACCATCCCGCAGACATAGTGCCGCCATGGCCGTAAAACAGCCATAACCTTTCACCTTGTTCGGTTACTACCACCCAGTAATCGCGAACTCCGCTGCGCCAGTTTGGATCATCCAACCACCACTCTGGCGCAATCCGTTCCGGGCCGGTAGCTTGCGCCAGTTGCCACTCGCGCCCGCGCCAGCGAAAGGTATTCGGCACGTCTGGGGTTTCTGGCGCCATAACCGGTTCGGGTTGCCACATTTGCAAGGGTCTGGGACGTGGCGGGGCGGGCCAGTCGTGGGCGGGTTCTGACCATGCCGCGGCCAATGTCTGCGCGGTTTTTTCGGGGATATGAGAGGCTGCGGGATGCCGCCGTGTAATCACCTCAAGCCCTACTCTTGCGCCTAGTTTACCAATTAGATCATCAACAGCCGTATTTCCTTCAAGGCGATTGCGGGCTACGCGGCGTGCCTCGGCATGGCCTGCCATCGTACGGGCGTGGATGGGTTCAGTTTGCACTGCCTCAAGCCGTAGCATGTCAATGCCATAGCCCGCGTCGATCTTGTCAATTTTCATCTCTAATAAAGGACGAATGCGGTGTTTATCAAAGGTCGGTCGGGCCAGACCCACCTCGATAATCTCAGCCGCCTGATCGGCGCGATGCGCCTCAAGCCGCAGGGTACGGACGCCGCGGCTTTTCTCTTCCAACTTTGCGCAAAGTGTAGGCAGGACCCGGTCAATGGCGGCCATTACGTCTTCGATTAACCCGATTGGGTTGGGTAGGGTCATACGCACTGCAAAGTGATGCGGTGGGCGTGCGGGTGAGACTGGTTCGGGTGCGCTACCCATTGCCTGATCCAACCGCAGTACCAATCCCCGCCCAAATCGCCGCGCCAGAGAGGCGCGAGGTTGCCCCAACAGATCGCCAATCTGGCGCAGGCCCAAGCGGTTCAGCTGCGTCACAACCTGATCTTCCAACCGTAATGCTGCGATAGGTAGGGGGCTGAGTGAGCTATAGGCATGCCCCGGTGGCGCGATCCGAGCACCGCCACCCAAAGCCGTCACTTGCGGTGCGGCTCCGCCTTTGGTCCAGTGTCGCCGCTTGCCCGCCCGGGCGCGGGTGGCACGGGCTTCTTGGCTGATTGCGTCGCCATT
>NZ_JBXWSJ010000095.1:0-8629 GCF_059613365.1 Ruegeria sp. BHSA163 | reverse complement strand
ATCCCGAACGTCAATACTCACTTTTGAACCATCCATAACAATAACCAAGTGTGTCCAGAACGCCCATCACACTGCGTCACGCTTACCCTAAAAAACTACAAAGGTCCAAATCGCGTCTTTAGGTTGGCGTGAGCAAATACTGTTCAACTTAAGTCTTTCGAATTGAAACTGATCCCAATGACAGCAGTTTAACAAGGAACAAGCCGGAAATATGGCCATTCCATCAAAATTTTTTCGTAGCCCAGACTGGTGTCATTTTGCTGCATTATAAGCGACAGTCTTTGCTTTTTCTACTGATTGTCGCGTTGTTTGATCGGCCGGTCGAGATCGTTGAGGCAGTCGACGGAAATGACAAGTTGCCAACTTTGTTTGACGCTATTTGAAGACTTTTTGGGATCAATTGACCCACTATGAAAGAATCGGTGGGATTGACAAAGATGAATCGAGAAACAATTGCTCTTTGAGGGCGGAATTGGGTTGAATTCTTGCATTGTGTAACCGAGGCCGCATTTCGTTGATTGCCAAAGTTGGCAAGATCACCGGTCAAATTTGGCAGGGTTTTCGTTTGCGAAACTTTATGTGATTTTCTCAATTAACTCGAAAATTTCTAACTGATTACCCAGTGGTAGGGATTGCCTAAAAACCGAACATAGCCCGTGACAAATGGTCTTTTCTGATCCGCCACCTCTGACAGAAGACTTTTCACTATGTTGCTTCGGTCACCATAGGCTGATAACCCAATCGAGTAGTTTGAGCGACTTTTCTGCAAGGTCGCAGTATTGTTTGTTATCAGGTGAGCTCAGTAATGACTGCAGCAAGGTGCAATGCAAAATTAAGTTGCGTGATCTGCCAACGCCAGCAGGCCAATCCGAGCGAATCGCAGTTTGAAACATGCCTCAACTCTGTGACCGCGTTCATATCGGCTGGATCAAATCCGTGGCAGACGTCTCAAACTCGTCTAATTTTGTTGTAAGATGGCGTAAAGATGCGGTGTGGTATGTGGTTACACCGTAAGTAAAAGAGTAAAAAAGTTGAACATTCGCTCAGGCCATATTCCTGGCAACCAAACAACTGGTAGCTCATTGGATATATATACGGATCACTTCGGTTTGACCGAGCGACCGTTTTCGCTCGTGCCCGACCCAAGTTTTTTGTATTGGTCGGCGTCTCATCAGCGTGCGTTTACGATGCTGGAATACGGTATTCTGACGCGCGCGCCTATAACCTTGATTACTGGCGAGGTCGGTTCGGGTAAGACAACCCTTGTTCACCATCTCCTCAAGTCCGTTGATCAGGATGTTAGGATTGGGTTGGTTTCGAACGCTCATGGTGATCGCGGAGAATTGCTGCGATGGGTGTTAATGTCGCTAGGTCAACCTGCGCCTTTCGACGCGACATACGTCGATTTGTTCGCGGAATTTCAAACTTATCTAATCGAACAGTATTCTCTGGGGCGCAGGGTCATTCTTATCTTTGACGAGGCCCAGAACCTAAGTACGGAATCTCTGGAAGAGCTCAGGATGTTTACCAACATCAATTCCAATAAAGATGAGCTATTACAGCTGGTTTTAGTGGGGCAGCCAGAATTGCTTGACATGATCCGCCACCCAAAAATGCGGCAATTTGCGCAACGGGTGGCTTCCAGCTTCCACTTGCATTCAATGGATTCGAAGACGGTGCGAAAATATATTGGTCATCGCCTCTCAGTCGCCGGTGCGAAACGAAATATGTTTAGCCGGGCCGCCACCGATCTGATTTATGAGATGACGGGCGGTGTGCCACGTTTGGTGAATCAGCTCTGCGACCTTTCAATGGTCTATGCTTTCACCCGGGGCAACAAAAGTGTCGTCGGGCACACTGTGCAAAAGGTTTTGGACGATGGCGCATTCTTCGCCACGTGCTTGCCCGAAAGAGAAAGTGAACAACCTTCATGATGAGCGAAGTACGGTTTTATCTGTCCCTTTTTTTTCGGCGCTTCCATTATTTAGCGTTGATTGTGATTGGGTGCGCCGCAGCTGGTATAATGCTGGCGTTTGCGCTCCCTCCGGTGTATCGCGCCGAGGCCAGATTGGTCGTTGAATCTCCTCAGATCCCCGGTGATCTCGCCTCTTCAACAGTGCAGGCCAGTGGATATGAGATACTTGAGGTTATTCAGCAGCGCTTGTTGACCAGATCAAATATACTGAGTTTATCAGAGCGTTATGGAGTTCATGCTGACGATCCAAGCATAACCCCTGACAATATTGTCAAAGACATGCAAGAGCGGATCACGATCCAAATCCCTTTGGAAACTTACAACAACCGTGACCGAGCCTTTTTTGTAACGGTCTCTTTCGACGCCCCTAGCGGTGAAATGTCTGCAAATGTAACCAATGAACTGGTTGCACAAATTCTCGAACAGACTACTGCTTTGCGGACGGATGTCGCCGGTCAAACACTTGAGTTTTTTGTCGGAGAAGTCGCTAGGCTTGACCAGGAATTAGCTGAACAGGGCTCTAGGATTCTAGAGTATCAAGAAGCCAACAAGGATTCACTGCCTGACAGCCTGGAGTACAGACGCAACAGGCAAACTTCTTTGCAGGAACGCGTGGTGCAATTGGACCGGGAATTATCTGGCCTGAGGGACCGGCGTGCTCGTTTGGTTGAAGTATATGAACGCACAGGTCGGCCGGACTTTTTGGGGGAGAGCTTGACCCCAGAGCAACGGCAGTTGCGACAGCTTCAAGACCAGCGCGCGTCAGCTCGGGTGATCTATTCAGAAGATCATCCCAGAATAAAATCTCTGGACGGGCAAATCGCGGCGCTTGAGGCCGCAAACATCAAACTAGGCTTGGGAACGGAAACAGCACCCAATATCACAGCATTTGAACTGCAACTCGCGGACCTCGACGGGCAGATCGATTTTGCCGAAAGAGAGCGTTCGATAAACGACAATGAATTGCAGAAATTGGCAGCTTCAATTGAAGCAACACCCAGTAACGCGATAACTTTGGGTTCACTTGAACGCGATTATGAAAATTTGCGTGTGCAGTACGCTCAGGCAACTGCAAGTTTAGCTGAAGCGCGCACAGGTGAGCAGATCGAGTCCCAGTCACGCGGCCAGAGAGTAACTGTTACTGAAACAGCAGCCGTTCCTCAGCAGCCAACGGATCCCAATCGGAAATTGATTGCTTTTCTTGGGGTAGTTGCCGGTTTTGGCTTGGCGGGGGCTACGTTTCTACTGTTAGAAATTCTGAACAACAAAATCCGTAGACCCGCTGATCTTGAGGAACAGTTTGGTGGCCCGATATTTGGTTCGGTCCCTTATATCCAATCTACGGGGCAAGTGGCTGCAAAAAGGGGGCTAGTTACATTGGTTATCCTTTTACCCATTTTTTGCGCTGGGTTGATCCTTTACCTCATTCAAATCAACTACGAACCGATCGATCAGCTAATTTCGATAGTCAATGAAACGCTGGGAATCGGTACTTCGGCTGGCGAGTCCGAAAGCGGCTGAGAAGGAAATTCGATGGAACGTATTCAGTCAGCAATACAAAAAGCCCGTGAGGCCCGAGAACAAAATGCACCTACGGGCCCTATCGACCCTGAGATGTTCGTTGCGCCGTCTCCATTACAGGAAGACGTGCCTTCGCGTGGCGAACAGGCTTGGGCGGACTTACCTGTTCAAGACTTTAACCGCAGGTTGTTCAAAAAAGCCAGAATAGTGACTCATGAACCGGGTGAAAAATCTGGGGCTTTCGATGCCATGCGAACGCGGATATTGCACGAACTGCGCAAGAACAAGTGGCGTCGTGTTGCGATCACGTCTCCGGGTTCCGGATGTGGTAAGTCTACCTTAACCCTTAATCTGGCTTTCGGACTGGCTCGGCAACGAGATATCCGCACTATGCTGGTTGATCTGGATATGCGGAATCCATCCATTGAAAGGATGCTTGGGGTCAAATTGAAAAACGACTTCGCGTCCGCGCTGGCTGGAGAGAGCTCACCCGAAGATCATATGTTTTGCTATCAGAAAAAGTTGGCTTTTGCGACAAACTACAAGCCAGCCCACAACACATCGGAGTTGCTGCAGGGTAAGGACGCGGCACGAGTAATCGACGGTTTGGAAGCGCGATATGAGCCGGACGTCATGTTGTTCGACACGCCCCCGCTGTTAACCTGCGACGACACGACTGCCTTTCTGGACCAAATTGATTGCGTTTTATTGGTGGCAGCTGCCGAAGCTTCGACAGTGGACGAAATGAAAATTTGTGAGCACGAAATATTGCAGAAAAGCAACCTGCTTGGCGTGGTTTTGAACAAGTGCCAATTTTTGGATCGTGCCTATACGTATGGGTACTAAGAACACCGCGCGGAAATTTCCCATTGCGTCAAATTAGGCGGACATGACGATGTGGACTGATGAACATCAAAGCCAAATCCGCTCCAAGCTCTTAGGGGAAGGCTCTGGCGATCTGATCCGTTATATGCTCCAAAAAAATATGAAAGTGGAAATCGATGGTATTTCTGCAGGAGCGATCCAATCCGCGGTCGAGCTAGGCTGGATCGATGAAACGACTCAGGAAATAACACCGGCGGGAAGTATGGTGGCGGATTCATGTCGCGAGTACTCATTTTGGTTAGAGCGTGACAAAGTTTTGCCCTTTGAAGGAGCTGCACCGCACCTAACCGCGTCCTATTTTGAGGACAGGATAGTCATGGAAGTAGGCCCTGGGATGGGCGCAAATCTGATGTCACTTGCCAAGGCCGGCTCACAGGTTCTCGGTGTCGAACCCATAGAAGCCTACGCTAAAATGGGTCGTATATTTGCCGAACGGGAAGGGTTGCGATCACCGGATATCCAATACGGTCGGGCCGAGGCGTTGCCTTTTCCTGACAGCAAATTGGACATTGTGCTATTTGTTACATCGCACCAGTACTTTGATATTCACCGCGCTTTGACTGAAATCTTTCGTGTTCTACGCCCAGGCGGCGAGTTGATTATCGTTGGAGCCACCCTTTGGAGCTACTGTTCCAACAACATCGGATTTGTTACTGACAGTTTTGGACTGGCACGGGCCTACGCTCTTACAGTTATTAATACCGGTTCCTATACATTCTTTGGCAAAAGGATTGTTCCTGCCCGTCATGGCAATGTATCGACATCTCGGCCAATATACCCAAGCCGCGCCGCCATGCGCAGGTGGCTTACAGGGGCAGGCCTGATAGAATGCAGCCCCGATTGTAAGGTCGGTGCCGAAACCTGCTTTCACTATATTAAGCCCTGATAAGGACCCAAGGTCAGGTTCTGTCGGCGCAGAGCGAAACAATGGACCAAGTTCGGATGATCAATGTGCGAAGCGGTAGACAATTAACTATTTCTTGTTCATTTCCGGACTGGATTGGCCCAAGATGCGCGTGTTCTCCGTAAAACCGGATTTGAGTGGCTAATGAGTAGAAAACTTCTTTCAGTATCGATTGTCATAGCGTTAATTGTAGGTGTGGTTTATCGGGTTTTCCCGATCTTTGCCGGCGACGATGCGCTGGCACAATTCTTCATTACTGAAGATGGCTATTTGATGCTGACAATAGCCCGCAATATGGCCATTGGCCTCGGTATGTCAGTGTCTGAGGGCACCATTGTTACTAATGGAGTTCAACCTCTGGCAACCTTCATTTTCACAATTCCGTATGTGCTGACGGATGGCGACAAACTGGACAGCCTGGTTGGGGTAATCCTGATTTCAACCTTGATAGCTGTTGCTGCCTTTTTTGTGCTTCAGCGCTTCGCGCATTTAGTACTGCGGCAATTTACGGATGACCCAATTTGGAGCTGGCTGGTAGCAGCCTTTTGGTTTGTGGGTCCGTTGTTGTTGTTCCATTCGATGAACGCGTTAGAAACAGGCCTTTACACACTGATAATTTTGCTGACTCTTTTGCAATTTAGTCGCGTGCTGAATAAGGGGGCTGATAGCACATTTGCAGATCGCATGTTTTTGGGCGCGCTTTGCGGTATTACCTTTTTGGCCCGGATCGACGGTGCATTACTAGTTGTGGCAATCTTTCTTGTCTGGGGGCTTTTTGAATTTCTGGCCTTGCGCATCAAGTTTTTCACTGTTGTAGGGCGACTGTTTACTCCAGGACTGTTGTCATTGGTGTTCGCCGCGCCCTGGCTGATTTATAATCAACTTTTGTTTGGCCGGATCACCCCCATCAGCGGTATCTCTCAATCGCACGGCGCGAATTTCGGAAGCAATCTGTCACTGCTGCCTTCCAAATTGATTGAATATGTTTTTCCGATGCTCCCGGTTCCGACTGCGTTAGAACAAACTTCTCCATCGATTGTCATTTTTGCACTGATCATAGTGGTGGTGCTGGGACTATTTGTAACGAGTGTTTGGCGTACCGGCAGTCGAATTAGGCTGGTGGTTTTGGCTTATCTGATTTTCGGATTTTTTCTGGCAACCTATTACGGCCTTTTCTTCGGGGCGCCGCATTTTATTAGTCGTTACATGGCACCATTGTCCCCGGTTTTGATCACCGCCACTGTTGTAGTTGGCTTAAATATTGTGACTTGGTCGCGTGGTAGAATCTCGCAACCTGTTCTTCAATATTTGGGGGTTGCTGGGCTTGCTTTGTCGCTGGCGTTACTCGGTCGATTAGCAATTCCAGGTGTCAAAGAGCAGGGTCATTTTCAAGTTGTCGAATGGGTCCAGGAAAATGTTCCACAGGACATCTGGGTGGGCGCAGTTCAAACCGGAACTTTGGGATACTGGCGTGATCGCACGATCAATTTGGATGGAAAAGTTAACCCAAACGCGTTGAGGGCATTGAAGGAACAGGGCGACGTACTGAATTATGTATTGGGCAGCGAAATTCAGTTTATTGCCGATTGGAGCGATGTGGCGGACTGGCCCATAGAAGAACGGTTCCGCGACACCGAGTTTGCACGCAGATTTGAAGTCGTCATCAAAGACGAAGCTGCTGATTTAGGAGTGTTGCGACGGACATCTTACTCTGACTCATGATCAATAGCCGATGAATCTGAGACGTAGCCGCTTAAGACTGTCATAACGTCCGACTAGAACGCGCGGCAAGGCAAAAACATTGTCTTGGGATGGCTGGCAAAGCGTCTGACCCAAGATCGTGGCAGAAGTAAAACCGGCTTGGCGCACGATTTGGTGCAGGGCAGGGCTGTGGTTCCCATTGGGATAAGCAAAATGTTCGATAGACTGACCAGTCCAACTTTGCAGCAATGATCGTGACTTGCGGATACTTTCTTCCGCTTGATCCAACGGTATCTGATCCAAAAGGTTATGGCAGTGACTGTGACACCCAATGACGACATTGGGATTTATCGCCAGTTCCTTGAGTTGTGCGCGGGATAATGGCTCCAATTTTGTAAAGTCCGTGCGTTGGGTTTTGACCTGCTCAAGGATTGATTGTGTCAATTCCTCCCGCCGTTCCGGTGACACTTGTTTTAAGGTCTCGAGAATATCCGAAATGATAGCCCACCGTTCAGGCCCGGTCTCGGGTCCCACTGTCCAGCTGCGATGTCCGCTGAATTCAATCGTCACTTCGGTTTCACCCGGCGCTTGCAGCGCATTCATGATGCGGTCAAACCAATATGCCTTGCCAGTTTCAATTTGCTCGGTCGCAACGTAGAGAGTAACTGGTAGGCCTTTGGCCTCAATGATGGGCAAAAGATGAGTAAAAAGCCCAATATCGCCGTCGTCGAACGTAAGCACGGCGCGCGGCTTGTCTTCCTTGTATTCAGGGTTCAGTGCTTGATCCAAGCCTACGATTTTAAAATGTTGCCGAAGAAATCTAATATGCTGTCGAAACTGCGATGCGCGAGCTACAGTCCATGCATCCATAATTTCGTTATCGGGACCAAGCGTGTGATAGCATAGAATTAGAGTAGGGTTCTTGCGCAGAGCGTACGTTCGTAGCGCTAAATAAACAGGGCCTCCACTAAGAACTGAAATAGCAGTTTGTTTCAGAATACCCATCACTCACCCTTGGTTTGCGTACAAGGCGCGCAGTTTGGCAACTTCTATTCCTATTTGATGACGTTCCTTTACACGTTCCAGTGCAAGTCGTCCCATTTTCAGTCTGTCTTTTTCAGGTGTACTCAAGGCCGTGGACATAGCCGTTACCAGTGCGAGGGTGTCACCTGCAGGCACCAGCCATCCAGTTCTGTCAGGTTGTACCAATTCAGGTATGCCGCCTACATACGTTGAAATGGCGGTTCGTGCCTGAGCCATGGCTTCCATGATGACAACGGGTATTCCTTCGATCAGGCTTGGTTGCACCAGTGTGTGGCAGCGCTTGATTTCTTCGCGAACCTGTTCTGACGATATCCAGCCTGTGATGCGCACCGCATATTCAATGCCCAACTGGGCGATTTTGTCCTCGATAGTCGGTCTCAATTCACCATCACCAGCCAAAACCAACCTTGCCTGCGGGTGATCTTTTAGAACGTCCACAAAAGCGTCCAACAATATTAGATGACCTTTTTCAGGACTAAGGCGTCCAATGCAAAGCAGGAAAGGATCCGACACAACTTCGATGCCATCAACTTTCGTAAATGCGTCATCTTCCAAACCGCAGTGTATTACTTTTATTTTTTCCCAGTCGTCTGGCGAGA
>NZ_JBXWSJ010000094.1:0-9269 GCF_059613365.1 Ruegeria sp. BHSA163 | reverse complement strand
CGAAAGTGCGAATTAGCTATTCAGCTAAATCTCAGCCAAAGGACCTGCGTACAATGTTTTCTGCCATTCAGCATCAGGGCGGCAACCGGCCCGATGGCGACACATCGCGTTCTTCAGTTATCGCGATCAAACGAGCAGATAACAGGTGAGCCTGCTAGCGACCGATCAAACGCAAAACGCTCCGCAGTACTATCTTTGGGGCGTTCTTTCGTTGTTGATCAAATGTCTTGGCCAGGCGGCTCAAGCGGCCCACCGGGTGCCATGAGATGGCGCTCCGACAGCCACGGATTTAGTTCCAGCGCCGATGACAAAGCGTCTCGCGCTTCATCAATCCGTTGAAGCCCCAAAAGCGTCAGCGCCCGTCCGCTGATCGCCGCAACGTGATTGGGAGAAAGCTCTATCGCCCTATCCAAATCGACAAGCGCAGCTTGAAAGTTTTGCCGTAGGTAATTCGCAAAAGCACGCTGGTTGTAACCCTCGGCATAGGACGGGCAATAAGCGATAAGCTTGTCAAAGTCTTCGATCGCTCCCAACAAGTCCCAAGCATTTCTTCGAGTCATTCCACGATCCAACACGGCTTGAGCACTTTCGTCCGGCGCATCAGTCCAAAACTCCCAAAGCTGTTGGGACAATTCCCGCGCTGCAAGTTCATTTTCAGCTTTCCGGATCTCATCGATTATCCGATCAACACCAGCAGTGTGATCCGGGGCTGGCGGACACTCTTCAGAGCTTGCGGCAACTGTAGTTGCAAACATCAATGCTAAGGCTGTGACAGTTCTTTTCATGACTGTATGGTGATGCAGCTGAAGACTTCGTCAACCCTTACTTTCCAAACCACCCGATACCCCAGTCTCTTTAACGGCCTCCATCGCAACAAAAGTTGACGTGCTTGCAACATGCGGCAGAGAAGATATTTTTTCGGCCAGCACCGCCCTGTATTCAGACATAGAGCCGGTTCGAACCTTAAGCAGATAGTCGAAATTTGACGCGATCATGTGAGCTTGCTCGATCTCAGGAATTCTGCGAACGGCGTCGTTGAAGTTACTCAAAGCTTTCTCTCTGGTGTCTGTCAGACGCACCTCGACAAAGGCGACATGATCTAGACCCAATCGGATTGGGTCTAAGATCGCTCGGTAGCCTTTAATTACGCCTTCGGCTTCAAGCCGCTTCAATCGTGCTTGAGTAGGCGATTTGGAAAGACCAATGCGACGGGCGAGGTCTGCCACAGAAATCCGACCATCTTCCGCCAGAATCGCCAACATTGAACGATCAAAGCGATCCAGCTCAAAAAAGTCGTATCGCATCGCAAATCCTTAAAATTTTGGTCCATTGACCTTTGTTACAACCAAAGTTGTTCGATTGTCCTGAAAAATTGCCGCTATACTGCACAAAAGACCGGAGGTTACATGTCTCATTCCTTGCGCACCCTCATCGACGCTCAGACCTATGCCGACCATGACGCTGTATTGGAGAAATTGATCGCGCAGGCTGAACTCGGCACAGACCAAAGAAAGGCAATCTGCGCGGCAGCCGCGCAATTGGTTCGCGACATACGGTCCAGTACATCGCCTGGGATGATGGAGGTCTTCTTGGCTGAATACGGCCTGTCCACCGACGAAGGCGTGGCACTTATGTGTCTGGCCGAGGCATTGTTGCGCGTTCCCGACGCCGACACGATCGACGCACTGATCGAAGATAAGATTGCGCCGTCGGATTGGGGCAAACATTTGGGGCAATCCTCGTCCTCTCTGGTCAATGCTTCCACTTGGGCATTAATGCTGACTGGACGCGTATTGGACGAAGGGCAATCTTCTCCGGTTAGCGCGCTACGTGGCGCCATAAAGCGGCTTGGCGAGCCAGTGATCCGCACCGCCGTTGGACGTGCCATGAAAGAGATGGGACGGCAGTTCGTCCTGGGTGAAACCATCCAATCCGCCATGTCCCGAGCGCGTGGGATGGAAAGCAAAGGTTACACTTATTCATACGATATGTTGGGCGAAGCCGCGCGTACCGAGGCGGATGCCGCGCGTTACCACCTGTCCTATTCTCGAGCCATCGCTGCGATTGCAGAGGCGTGTACGCACGATGATATTCGCGCCAACCCTGGAATTTCGGTTAAACTTTCAGCTTTGCACCCTCGGTATGAACTGGCGCAGGAACAGCGCGTCATGGACGAGCTGGTTCCGCGCTTGCGTGCGCTGGCACTGCTAGCCAAGGCTGCCGGAATGGGGCTGAACGTGGATGCTGAAGAAGCAGACCGCCTTTCCCTTTCTCTACAGGTGATCGAAGCGCTGATGGCTGAACCAGCGCTGTCGGGATGGGATGGGTTCGGTATAGTTGTTCAAGCCTACGGCCCACGTGCAGGGCTGGTTTTGGACACGTTGTATCAGATGGCCGAGCGGCACGACCGCAAGCTGATGGTCCGACTAGTGAAAGGGGCCTATTGGGACACCGAGATCAAGCGGGCCCAAATCGAAGGCGTCGATGGATTCCCTGTCTTTACAAAAAAAGCGGTGACAGACGTTTCATACATCGCAAATGCCCGTAAATTGTTGAATATGACCGATCGGATTTATCCGCAGTTCGCCACCCACAATGCCCATACCGTCAGCGCGATCCTTCACATGGCCGATGACCAGCCATTTGAGTTTCAGCGGCTGCACGGGATGGGTGAAACCCTGCATCAGATCGTTAAAGATCAAAAGAAAACCCGTTGCCGCATCTATGCCCCTGTAGGCGCTCATCGCGACCTGTTGGCTTACCTCGTCCGGCGATTACTGGAAAACGGCGCAAACTCATCCTTCGTGAACCAGATCGTAGATGAGGAGGTTCAGCCAGAAGAGGTTGCCGCCGATCCGTTCGAAGCAATTCGAGAACCGCAACGCCATTTGCCAAAAGGTCCAGAGCTGTTTGAACCCGAACGCGCCAATTCACGCGGCTTCGACCTGCATCATACGCCGACACTGGACATGATCGACGCGGCGCGAGACGCCTATCGTAACCACCAATGGTCGTCTGGCCCGCTTTTGTCGGGTGAGTCACAACCCGAAGCCGCACAGATCGTGAGTAATCCGTCTAATCCGCAAGACAAGCCCGGTTCAGTCAAAACGACTAGTCATGAAGACATCGAACAGGCGCTTGCCTGTGCAAATCCATGGCGAGTCCCCGCGCCTGAACGTTCCCGCATTTTGAACAAGGCGGCCGAACTTTACGAGGCGCATTTTGGTGAGCTGTTTGCGCTGCTCGCACGCGAGGCTGGAAAGTCTGTTCCCGATGCAGTTGCTGAGCTGCGCGAGGCGGTCGATTTCCTACGATATTACGCTGCAAACATCCCAGATCGTGAACCGGCAGGTGTTTTCGCCTGTATCAGCCCTTGGAATTTTCCTCTGGCTATCTTCACCGGTCAAATTTCGGCGGCACTTGCGACCGGAAACGCGGTTCTTGCCAAACCCGCACCACAGACTCCGCTCATTGCCCATCGAGCAATACAACTGCTGCTTGAGGCTGGCGTGCCGAGCGATGCACTGCAACTATTACCAGGCGGGCCCGAGGTGGGGTCAGCATTGACGTCAGATGCGCGCGTGTCCGGTGTGGCGTTCACCGGATCGACTACAACCGCACAAAGAATTCGGCAGTCGATGGCCGATAACTTGCGCCCGGGCACGCCTCTGATCGCCGAAACAGGCGGCCTGAACGCAATGATCGTCGACAGCACAGCCCTGCCGGAACAGGTCGTCCAGTCAATAATTGAAAGCGCATTTCAGTCTGCTGGACAAAGATGTTCTGCGCTTCGCTGCCTTTATCTTCAGGAAGAAATCGCCGACGACGTTCTGACAATGCTGATCGGCGCAATGGACGCATTACAACTTGGAGACCCTTGGTTGCTTTCCACGGATTGCGGTCCAGTCATCGATGAACTTGCGCTGCAATCAATCGCGGACCATGTATCCAGCGCTCGCGCGGAAGGGCGAGTTTTAAAAGAATTGGACACTCCAACCGAAGGAAATTTTATCGCCCCGACGCTTATCGAAATTCCGGGTATTGCCGCCTTGGAACGCGAGGTTTTTGGTCCTGTACTGCATGTCGCTCGTTACAGGTCACAAGATATCGACAAAGTAATAACGGATATTAATGCAACCGGTTATGGCCTAACCTTTGGGCTGCACACACGCATAGATGACCGCGTACAACATGTGACCGAATCAATTCACGCCGGAAACATTTACGTGAACCGAAATCAAATCGGCGCCATTGTCGGCTCGCAACCATTTGGCGGTGAGGGCTTATCTGGAACCGGGCCTAAGGCGGGCGGCCCGAACTATATGAAACGTTTCTGCGCCCCAGACAGGCAATCCGTTGCGGAGTCATGGCCCGGTGCAATGTCTGAAATTCCCGCGCCGACTGGACAAGCCGCAGAACCCAAGACACATACTTTGCCCGGCCCAACTGGGGAGTCCAACAGGCTTACAGAATTTCCACGCGCGCCACTGTTATGCCTAGGACCTGGAAAAAGCACCGTCCAAGAACAAGCAGATGCTGTTCAGGCGTCAGGGGGTGTTACGATTCAAACGACAGGTGAATTGGATCTGCATCGGTTGGAACACCTAGATAATTTTTCTGGCGTTTTATGGTGGGGTGACGAAGAAACAGCGCGTGAGATAGAACGTCACCTTGCACGGAGAATTGGTCCTATCTTGCCTTTGATCCCCGGAAAACCCGATCGAACTCGTGTTTTGGCAGAGCGTCAGGTCTGCGTCGATACCACTGCAGCGGGGGGCAACGCAGCATTATTGGGGGGTGCGAATTAAGCATGACTTGACGTAGGGCTTTGAAAAGCACAGCGTCCCGTCATGTTTCCTATACGCGACCATAACCCCTCAGGCCGTACGCCTTATGTCGTTTACTCTCTTATGGCTGCAAATGTTCTGATCTTCCTCAGCTATGTGGGGATTATGAACGACATTCAACTGATTAACCGTCTTTACTATGACTACGCAATCATACCAGCCCGCGTTTCGGACGGTGTCGCGCTTGAAACGCTGATAACATCAATGTTCTTGCATGGCGGCTGGATGCACCTGGCTGGAAACATGCTGTTTCTTTGGATATTTGGCGACAACATGGAAGACGAAATGGGGCACCTACCCTTTTTGTTGTTCTACTTGATGGCAGGGGTATGTGCTGGACTGATTCATGTGATTACCGCACCCCAGTCGGTTGTTCCTACTATTGGCGCATCCGGAGCAATTGCCGCCGTGAT
Organism: Ruegeria sp. BHSA163; assembly: GCF_059613365.1. Lineage (NCBI taxonomy): Bacteria > Pseudomonadati > Pseudomonadota > Alphaproteobacteria > Rhodobacterales > Roseobacteraceae > Ruegeria > Ruegeria sp. BHSA163. Next base: position 4,009 of record NZ_JBXWSJ010000094.1, on the reverse strand, counting down.
GGGGGGGTATCTATTGCTCTTTCCAAAGGCCCGAGTGGATATTTTGCTGATCCTGATTGTTTATTTCAGAATCTTTACAATACCAGCCTTTGTCATGTTGGGGGTTTGGCTTGGCATGCAATTTTTTGGAAGCCTGGCCAGCGACCCGGACCGTGGCGGCGTGGCTTATTGGGCCCATACGGGCGGATTTATTGTTGGGCTGATACTTTGCATTCCGCTTTGGCTGAAACGCGGTGGAACTGCATTCTGGAGCAGAACCCACGGCCATCCTCCACATCCAGAGCACAAATACAAACTCACGGAATCGCGCATCCCCCGCGTACCGCGCAGGTAGTTCAGTTTCTGGTTGGGGGTCTTATTTAACCCCTTATCACTTTGGTGAAACTGTCAAAGATAGGCTCATTAGCGCAGATCACATCGCCATCTTCCAAGATGCTGCCTTCGGGGTTCAAAGCCTGAATAAGGCCACCGGCCTCTTTTACAATAATGATACCCGCGGCCAGATCCCAAGTATTGAGACGACGTTCCCAAAAACCCTCGTACCGGCCGGCAGCTACATATGCCATATCCAGCGCCGCAGCACCCCATCGGCGAACCCCAGCGCACACGGGCATCAAACGTGCCAAGTCTTGCAGCGTTTCCGGCAAGTCGGATCGCCCGCCGTACGGAAGCCCAGTCGAGAAAACGGATTCGATCATGCGATGGCGGCCAGATACGCGGATGCGCATATCATTCATCCAAGCGCCTTCACCCTTTTCTGCAAAGAACATCTCGTCCTTGGCGGCGTCATAGATTACGCCAGAAACAATTTTGCCTTTGTGTTCCAACGCAATTGATATCGCCCAGTGTGGCAAACCGTGCAAAAAATTAGTCGTACCATCCAAAGGATCGACTATCCACCGACGGGTCGGGTCCTCTCCGTCAATCGCTCCGCCCTCTTCGGCCAGCCAACCATAGGTCGGACGTGCACCAAGAAGTTCTTCTTTAAGGATCGCTTCAGCGGCGATATCTGCCTTGGACACGAAGTCGCCTGCGCCCTTCATGGAAACTTGCAGGTGCTCGACTTCACGGAAATCCTTGACCAGAGAGCGCCCAGCCTTTCGCGCGGCTTTGATCATGATGTTGAGATTTGCACTGCCAACCATTGTTCCAAGGCTCCTGTCCGGTCAAACCGCGCGTATACTGGGGCAATGCGTCCTTGCCAAGAGGTATGATATGCATACCTGCCCCGCGTTTTTCACCTATTCTGCTTGCAACTTGCGGGCCTCGGTTCGAGCCAGCTTTACCAGCTCTTGCACAAAAGGCTTTTCCAGATCCTCGCTTCGCACGGCAGCATACAGCCGTCGCGTTATCCCGTCTTTTGTGAGCGGGCGCGTCACATAGTCCGAGTTGTATTTAACTTCGCGCACCACCCAGTCCGGTAAGACGGAGATACCGCGGTTGGAAGCCACCAAAAGCAGGATCACGGCCGTAAGTTCAACTTGTCGGATCGCAGACGGTTCCACACGCGCCGGGATCAGTAGTTGGCTGAACACATCCAGTCGGGTGCGTTCGACTGGATAAGTAATTAAGGTCTGCCCTCTGAAATCATCAGCTTCGATATATTTTTTTTGCGCGAGCGGGTGGGTGGAAGCGGCCACGAAAACTGCATTGTAATCAAAGAGTTCTACAAACTCGATTCCCGGCAAATCCTCAGGGTCAGAGGACACCACCAGATCAACTTCTTCTTTCTGCAGCGCAGGTAATGCGTCGAAGGCCAGACCCGGACGAATATCTACATCGACATCAGGCCAAGTTTTTCGGAAACTCTCCAGCACTGGGAACAGCCATTCAAAACAAGCATGACATTCGATGGCAATATGCATGCGCCCCGTTCGACCATCCCGCAAAGAAGAAAACTCGTCCTGCATCGCTTCGACTTGTGGAAGTATCTGTTCAGCAAGACGCAGTAGACGCAAACCGGCGGCAGACAACTTCATGGGTTTCGACCGGCGCAGGAAAAGCTCGACGCCCGCCTGATCTTCCAAACCTTTGATCTGATGACTTAACGCAGACTGCGTAATGTTCAGTTGATCCGCTGCACGCGCCAAGCCTCCGCATTCGTGGATCGCTTTGATGGTACGAAGATGCCGGAATTCAATGTGCATCCCAAACAGGCCTCATGTTGTTGTTGAATAATATGAGTTTGTTTCACCATTAAACCCGTGGCACAAAGAATGCAATGAAACCCCCAAGAGGCCACCATGACCAAGCCTGAGATTTCTTTTGAGTTCTTTCCCCCCAAAACTTTGGAAGCCTCGTTCCGGCTGTGGGATACCGTTCAAACGCTTGCCCCGTTGGAGCCTCGTTTCGTTTCCGTCACTTACGGCGCCGGGGGGACAACTCGGGAATTAACGCGGGATGCTGTGGCAACCCTTCACAAGTCGTCGGGCTTGCCTGTTGCCGCGCACCTTACTTGCGTGGACGCAACCCGGTCAGAAACACTTGCAATCGCAAATGGATTTGCCAAGGCAGGTGTGCGTGACATCGTAGCTTTGCGCGGTGATCCACCAAAGGGACAAAATAGTTTCGTTCCCCACCCTGATGGTTTCGAAAACTCTGTAGAGCTTATCTCAGCGCTGGCAGAAACCAATCGCTTCAATATCCGAGTAGGCGCATATCCGGATATTCATCCAGAAGCTCAAAATGCTCGCACCGATGTTGATTGGCTGAAAGCTAAGCTGGACGCCGGAGCAGATGAAGCACTGACGCAGTTTTTCTTTGAGGCCGAAACCTTTTTCCGTTTTCGCGACGCATGCGCAAAGGCGGGAATCGACAAACCCATCGTTCCGGGAATTCTTCCGATTGAAAACTGGAAAGGCGCACGTAATTTTGCGCTGCGCTGCGGGACGCGCATTCCAGCCTGGGTGGAACATGCTTTTGAAAAGGCGATTCGAGATGATCGCGAAAATTTACTTGCCACAGCACTATGTACAGAGCTGTGTTCTGATCTGATCGACGGTGGCGTCGACAAATTACATTTCTACACACTCAACCGACCGGAACTGACGCGGGATGTCTGCTTTGCGTTGGGCATTACTCCGCGAGCGGAACTGCAAAACGTTGCGTAATCGCGTTTCGGTTGGCCATCGAAGCGCCCATGGAGACATTGGCGCGAGTTTCTAGATGCGATCAGTTCGATTGGGCACTCCGGACCCCACGTGAACCGGCAACAGTTAGTCAATAAAGTTGGGTATTGTCCCCATTTTTGAGACTTATGCGCGAAAAACTGGATGATCTGAAGACAATCACGCACGCCCAACGGTTACTGTAACCGAAACTCCGGCCAATAAACGCGCAAATTTGACAAAAAAACTAACCCGAGCACACTAGCCATAGTTCAAGTTTTAACGAGTTTTCCAGGTTATGGAACCAGTCGACAACATCAAGGCGCGGGTCGCAGCCCTTCAAGCACTTGGCCTATCACATGGCGCAAATGCCAGCGATATTCGCGACGCCTGGCGTGACATAGCCTTTCATTCTCATCCGGATCACACGGGTGGTGACTATTCTGGATTCTCGAAGGCGAAAACCGCATACGATTTCCTTCGCAAAGAGGGTCTGACAGCGAATAAGCCCGACAAGTCAAGTTTGCCCCGGCGACCACAGTTGAAAAAAAGACTGATCGATTTGGATGCCAACGAAATTGAGCACTGTCGGAGCATGCTGCGTCCGAACCAAGTTCTTTCTCATGCCGGGAACAAACAGCGTGCGGCAGAAGATAGCGACGCCCAGGGATTGGCCTCGAGCCATGTCCCAGAGGCAATAGGATGTTTCGGACGTGAGCTTACATATTTCGTTGCGACACCTGTTTGCGAGGGCTCAAATCGAGTTGTTTTGCCGACTTCGGTTTTGGCCAGTTGTCGTAAGGGCGAACCTGAAATTTTGACATTCCAGTCAAAAAGCACAGGGGCCGGAGAAGTTGTCGTTCCCGACGCTATTCGCGAGCGGAAGTTCCCTGGCGCCAAAA
>NZ_JBXWSJ010000093.1:0-9540 GCF_059613365.1 Ruegeria sp. BHSA163 | reverse complement strand
CGGATAATCTCAGGGCTGGTTTTGAAGTATTTGAAATTGGCAGGCTTGGTCATTCCCAAACGCTACGCAACCGCCCTGCCCTGCTCAAGCAAAGTTCTTCTGACAAGACCTCTGGGCCGACCTGTTCCGCTGGATTGGACCCTTCAGGACCGGCTTTACGGGTTTTCCTGATCACGCCTGAACCCCTCGTGCAGATTTCCCTGCAAATTCCCTGCTCGGTACCCCAGGGAATTGCACACTAACCCATTGATCCAGTGAGAAATATCTGCGTCAGAGACAGCTCAAAGAGCGCCAACAGGAGAAAATTCCCTGTAAATTCCCTGCTGGCAGGGAAATTCCGGGGCAAAACCGACCCCCGGTTTTTGCCGTGCAGAGACCCATCGGGGAATACGAGAAAATACCGGTGCTGTCAGACGAATTCGAACTCGTCTCTGTTAGGCCAGTGACGCTGTCCTTTATTCCATGCCAAGTTCGCGCCACTCGGCAAGAGCGGCGGTGCGCGTTTGCTTGAAGGTGTCTCGGCTGGCGAGCGATCTTTCCTGGTTGAAATGGTTGTAGACGGAGGAGTGGACGGAGGCGAATTTCTGCAAACTTCGCATTCGCCTGAACCGTTGCATGGCGCGTTCTCTTCGTCGGAACGGCAGATGCGAATTCTCAACTCGATTGTTGAGCCACCTGCCCGTCTGTTGTTTTTCCAGTGCACCCATTTCTCTGAGCGCTGCTTTGTAGGATGCGAAACGGTCGGTGACGATCTCTTCGGCGCGACCGTGCCGCTTCATCAATTTCCTGAGGAATTTAAGTGCTGCAGCTTTGTTTCGGCGCTTCGTTACAACGGCTTCCAGCACCTCACCTTCCTGATCCACAGCCCGCCAAAGGTAGTGACGTTTGCCATTTATCTTCACGAAAACCTCGTCCACGTGCCACTTCCATTTCGAGAACGCTCGCAGTTGTTGCACTCGCTTTCGCCTTATCTCAGCAGCAAACATCGGGCCAAACCGGTTCCACCAATATCGGACAGTTTCGTGGCTCACGTCGATGCCTCGCTCATGCAGCAGATCTTCGACATTCCGAAGCGAGAGTGGAAACCGAATATACAGCATCACCGCAAGACGGATGATCTCAGGGCTGGTTTTGAAGTATTTGAAGGAGGCAGGTTTGGTCATTCCCAAACGCTACGCATACCCCCTGCCCCGTTCAAGCCAAGTTCTTCTGACAAGACCAAGGGCAGTATTGAACCTTCGCAGCAGGTGCCGCATGGAGGTTAAGCATTGCGAAAGCGGACCTCCTCAGATCGCTCGATTCTTGTACTCGGGTTGTCAGCTACGGTGGTGCACCCAGAGCATGCACCGCGCCGCGCATTCGACAGGATCGATAATAGCAGTTGAGAGCTTTCTTCTGACGAAGTCGGCAATTTCGACCATTCCAGCGCAGCCAAGGATGATGGCGGATACACCGTCTTCTTGTTCAGCGGCTTGCGCTTCTTCTGCAATCACTGTGCCAGAACGGTTGGTATCCGAGTCGAGCTGCAAAACAGGGATTTCGGAGGCACGAACCTTCGACAAAAGATATCCAAACCCTTGCCTCTCAATATTTGACTGAATGATTGATTTTGAGACCGAGAGCGTTGTAACCACGCTGAAGCGCCAGTTTCTAAGGGCGGCATAGTGATATGATGCCTGTCCAATGCCAATGACCGGGCAGTCCGCCAACTCTGCTGCTTCTTCGAGGGCCGTGTCGTCAAAGCACCCGATGATGATCCCGTCAGCACCCTTTGAGGACGCCTGCTCGACGAGCTTCAGCAATGGGGCACGCGCAGTCTCCCCATCGGCCGCACCTTGAATAGATGCGGGCCCGTCATGGGAGGTCCAACCCTCGAACGCCAGTTTGGGTGCCGCTCGCCGCGCTTGGGCCAGCATGGCGGCTGTCATTGAGGCTGTGCTGTTGGGGTTGATGATAACGACCGCCATCAGACCATCCCTTTGCCGGCATCGGAGCCTTGCCGTACGCGGCGGCGGTTCATGATCCAAACCAAAAGCAGGAAAACCCCGATCACCAGCAGCGAGAATACGGTCGTCAAAGTGCCCAAGGCGAACAGCACCGGGGTCGTCACATTTGTTGTCATGCCGAAAATCTCGAGCGGCAGTGTGTTGTAGCTGCCAGAGGTCAGCAACGTCCGGGCAAATTCGTCGTAGCTGAGCGTAAAACCAAAGAGTGCGACGCCAATCAACGAAGGTGCGATGATGGGCAAAACCACATGGCGGATAACCTGCCAGGGTCTCGCGCCCAGATCGCGGGCGGCCTCTTCAAAGGACCGGTCAAAGCGGTTGAAGACAGCGAACATAATGAGCAGACCGAACGGGAGGGTCCATGTGAGTTGCGCGCCAAAGCCCGAACTGGACCAATGCACAGGCATGCCGGATTGCGACCAGATCAGACCGACGCCCAAAGAGATCAGGATCGATGGGATCACCAGCGATGTGATGATCAGATAGAACAAGACCGTGGACCCCGCGAAGCGCTTGCGAAACGCCAGCCCACCCATGACCGACACCACAACGGTGGTGACCATCACCATAAGGCCCAGCACCAAAGAGCGACTGAAGGACCCCCAGATGTCGCCGACGGCTTGCTGCTCGAACAGGTCTCGGAACCAGTGCAAAGAGACACCCCGCATCGGGAAGGTCAGGCCGCCACCAGGGCCTTGGAAAGACAGGATGCCGATAGTCACCGTCGGGCCATAGAGGAAGATCAGGAACAGCACGAATAAGGAACTGAGTACATAGAACGACTTGGGGCGCGACTCCATGATCAAAGCTCCTTGCGGATATCGACGAACCGCAGAAGCGTTCCGATCAAGATGAGGACTGTGACAAGCAGGATGACGGCGGTCGCGGAGGCGGACGGATATTGCAGCAGCGCAATGTCGTTCTGGATCAGCCGCCCCATGTTGGCGGATTGGCTGCCAGACATGAACCGCACCGTGATGAAGTCGCCCATGACGAGCGCCACCACGAAAATGGTGCCAATCATGATGCCGGGTTTTGTCAATGGAATGATGACGTGCCAAAGCGTTTGCCAGCCTGTGGCCCCTGCATCCGCCGCCGCCTCGATCAGAGATTTGTCGATCCGCATCATCGTGTTGAAGATCGGGACGACCATGAACAGCGTGTAAAGGTGCACAAAAGCGAGGATCACGCTGAAATCGCTGAACAGCAGCCATTCGAGCGGCTCATCAATGAAGCCCATCGAAATTAGTGTTGAATTGGCAATCCCGTTGCGCCCTAGAAATGGGATCCAGGAAATCATGCGGATGATGTTCGAGGTCAGGAACGGGATCGTGCATAGCAGGAACAACGCGATCTGCCAGGTCAGGCTTCGGATGTGGAAGGCCAGATAATAGGCGACGGTAAACCCAATCAGCAACGTGAAAACCCAGGTAATCACGGCGTATTTGAACGTATTAAAGAAGACCCGGTATGTCACATCAGAGGTCAGCAGAAATGCGTAATTGTCGAACAGAAAAGCCGGATAGATCGACCATTCCGTTGCCCCCCAAAAGCTGACCACCACGATCATCACAATCGGGACGACCAGGAAAACCAACAGCACCAGAGAAAGCGGTGCTGCCAAGAACCAACCTGTGACCGAGTTATTGCGCAAAGCGGCCCCTACCGTCTTATGGAAAATGTTGTGTGCCGGAGGACAGAAGCCCTCCGGCAGGCATCGCTTAGGCTGCGATGAACTCGTTCCATTTGCGAACCATGTACTGGTTCTCGTCCATAACGGAGTTCCAGCAGACAACTGAACCCATGCGATCCAGGAAGGAACCGCCATCGCGGACTTCACCTGGACCGGCAAGTTTCGCACCTGTTGGAGAAACGATGTCACCCTGAGACTCCTTGCCCTCGTACCAGTAGCCCCATTCGTCTTCTGACATGAATTCTTTGGAGGTGCTTGGAACGGCAGAGTAGTAGCCCTGACGCATCAGATAGCCACCAACCCAACCGGAGAGATACCAGTTGATGTATTCATAGGCCGCATCCAGCTCCATTCCCGACAAGGATGATGACAGGCCAAGCCCGCCTCCCCAGGAACGATAGCCCTCTTCCAGCGGCTGGTAGACGCATTGGATGCCTTGCGAACGGACCGCCGTGATCGCAGGCGACCACATCGACTGGATGACCACCTCACCCGAAGCCATCAGGTTCACAGATTCATCGAAGGATTTCCAGAAGGCGCGGAACTGGCCATTTTTCTTGGCTTCGGTGAAGATGCCAAGCGTCAGGTCGATCTCTTCGCGGGTCATGTTGCCTTTGTCTGGGTAGGTATATTCGCCCATGGATTCCACGACCAAAGCCATATCCATGATCCCGATGGAAGAGATATCGAGGATTGACGCTTTGCCTTTGAATTCAGGATTCAAAAGCTCGGACCAGTTGTTGATCGGGCGGCCGATCAAGTCAGGGCGAATGCCCAGCGTGTCAGCGTTGTAGATCGTCGGGATCAGGGTCATCCAACCGGATTCCTCCTGAACGAATTTCGTGCCATCGAAGCCAGTGGTGAACCCAACGGTATGCGGCGCGGTCCCTTGGGCGATTGTACTCTCAGGAGTCAAAAGACCGCTGCGGAAGGTGCCCGCGATGTTGTTGTAGTTGTCGATCTTTGACGTATCCATCGCCTGCAGGTTGCCAGCGGCCCAGACTTTTTTGCAGATGAAATATTCGATGTCAGCGATGTCAAAGCTGTTAGGCTGGGTGGCCGCGCGCTGTGTCACACTGTCGGTGTCCAGCGCTGTCATTTCCAACGTAAACCCCAAATCCTCTTTGACTTTCAGCGCGACGTCATTCAGGTTCGACACCCCGGTGCCAAACTGGCGCAAGGTGATGTTTTTCGTCTCTTGCCCCCAGACCATTGGAGCCGGAAGCGCGGCGGCCGCCACCGCCGCGCCACCCGACTTCAGAAGCGAGCGACGCGAATAGCGTACTTTGGAAATTGTCGTCATGGTTCGTCCTCTCTGTCGAACGTTTCTTTATCCAGCCAGGGCGTGTGCCGCCTCGGCTTCCCAGTCGAGGCCGATGGCCTCGCCCAACTCCTTCGGGTTGCCGAAGAAATCCTTGTCTGACAGCAGCGCCGTCACCTCTTGCTCGCCGGGAACGGCGGCGGTCAGAGCGACATGCGTACCTTGATATTCGATGTTCGTGATCGTGCCCGGCAGTTTTGCGACCTCGCTGCCAGTAATTTTCAAAGCATCCGAACGTACGGCGACTATCCCTTCGGGCATCGCCACCACGTTATGCGACCCCAGAAACCGAGCCACGAAAGCCGTCGTGGGGGCGTCGAAAACAGAACGCGTCTTGCCTGCTTGCTCGATCTTCGCGTCGTTCATCACGACAATTTCATCCGCTAGTGCCAAAGCCTCGTCCTGACCATGGGTGACGTGGACAAAGGTAATGCCTAATTCACGTTGCAGCTTTTTCAGCTCGGCCCGCATGCGAATGCGAAGGAAAGGATCAAGCGCTGACAGCGGTTCATCCAGCAACAAGACATCCGGTTTCGTGATCAACGCCCGCGCCAAGGCTGCGCGTTGTTGCTGGCCGCCAGACAACCGGGCCGGCAGGCGGTCAGCCATTGCCGTCATATCAACGAGCTCGAGCAGTTCCCTTGCCTGGGCATGGCGCGTGCTTTTTTCGACGCCCTTCATCCTCAGGCTGAAAGCCACATTGTCGAGAACACTCAAATGTGGAAACAACGCATAGTTCTGAAACATCATCGCGGTACCCCGCTTGGCGGGCGGCAGGGCCGAGATGTTGCGCGCACCAAGGGTGATCGAGCCGTCCGACACTGTTTCGTGCCCGGCAATCATACGCAGGGTGGAAGATTTCCCACACCCGGACGGCCCCAAAAGGCAAGCGTAAGTCCCTGCGTTGAAATGGTAACTGATCGCGTCAACCGCAACCGTGGCGCCATAGCGCTTGGTCAGGCTGATCAGTTCGAGATCGATGTTTTGGCTCATTTTGCCCCCGAAGCGTTGCAACGACGCTCGCTCACATCTCTTGGGACCGCCAAGTTGAATCCACAGAACTTGCCATGGAGAATCGAAAAGCTGCTCGAAATGATGCACGCCGAGGCAAATTTGTATAAAAAGCAGGCGCTAGTTGTATACAATGCAGGGAGGAGTTGTGCGATCTGTTGCCTGGGATCACCACGGTTCGCAAATTTGAGGGAACAGGAATCACTATGCCAAGTAAGACCAAATTGAAGAATTTATCTGCAGAAGAGATTACCGAGCAGCTCGCCAATGCAGTGCACGAACATCGGCTCAAACCCGGGGCTAAACTGCGGGAAGATGAAGTCAGCGAAGTCTTTGGTGTCAGTCGGACCGTTGTGCGGCAGGCCTTGCGGGCCATGGCGTTTGAAGGCCTGCTGACAATTGAAAAGAACCGTGGGGCCTTCGTCTCAAAACCGACATTGAAAGAAGCCCATGAGGTTTTTCAGGCCCGCGCACTCTTGGAACCCAGCACAGCACGGTCCGCCGCCGAACGCACGACGCCAGATGATATTGCCCTGCTTGAGCGACACATCAAAGAAGAGCACGAAGCACTTGATCAGGACCAGCCCGGTCTGTCTTTGAAGCTATCGGGGGATTTTCATCTGGAAATTGCCCGTATTGCGGATCAACAGACGATCGAGCAGTTTTTGAAACAACTGGTGTCCCGTTCTTCGCTTGTCATTGCCCTGTACTGGAAGCGGCGCAATGCCCTCTGCGAAAGTAACGCACATCACACGCTTGTTGATGCATTGCGCAACCATGATGGCTCCGCCGCAGAAGAACTTATGAAGGGCCACCTTCTCGACATCTATTCTCAGCTTGATTTGCGCGAGTATGATGAAGGGTCAACGTCCTTGAAAGAAGCGCTGCGCAAATGACGAAATTCGAAAACGCATCTTCGGCTCATTTTGATCTGGTCTTGGAAAGACCATATTAATAGTCATTAGTTCCCTGGGATTGATCCACAGATCAGAGATCTTTGATGTGGCGCTAGGGTTTGCCAAGTTCGCAAACTGTTGGTTTGCGCGATCCCCAGATGTTTGAGTTGCGGCGACAGTCGGGTCTGACAGACCGCGCCGCAGCGGCGGTACCGTTCTTTCAATGTCCGCGAAGGGTTGTTCTTACAAATGCCAATGTCGGTAATCAGTGCTTCGCGGCTATTCGTGCAACGTGCAGCATCTAGTATTTTGGGCTCAATGCCGTAGTTCCATACGTTATCTACGAACGTCCGTATCGCGGACTGAGCAGACATTAACAACTTCGGCTTGGTTTGGAAGTTGAATCCTAGTCTGCTGGAAGGATGTTGGTGTTCAAGCGGAAGAAATTGGTTGGGTCATAGCGGGCTTTGACTTTGCGGAGTCTGGCCTCGTTCGCGCCCACGGCGTCGCTGAGGCGTTCATCATCACCGTCGCCCAGACCGTTCATGTAAACGCCGCAGGAGTATGGATTCATGATCTCCCAGGTGTCGCGCACCCATGCGATCGAAGATGCAGGGTCTTCACCTTCGTGCCAGATCGCAGCAGGAATAAAGTCGAATTCGGCGTCCCTATTGGCAAAAGCGGTGTCCGAAGGCCCGACATCCCGGACCGCACCGCCAAACTGCTGCAAGATAATCATCGATCTGTTACCGGGAACGGCTTCATAGCTTCTGATTAGAGCATTAATTCCATCTTTCGGTAATTTGTTGATCAGATGAGTTTTCCAATAATATCTCTGACCATAGGGAAACCGTTCGTCGGCATCCGACTGGACGTCCACATAGGGCCTGGTTTCTAGTCGTGTCGCGATCGGTGACCCAAAGTTCAGCAGAGGTGCCAATGTAGCCTCGGCAGTGTCGAGTGGAGCAATGTGGACGGCCCCCAGGTTCGCAACGGCGGTTCCGTCATCCATCTTCGCGAAAGACGCCTGCGACGTGACCTCTCTTGGTGCAGAAGTGGCAAACTCCATAAAGGCCTTCAGGGCTTCCTTGGCGCTGGCGAGGCGATGCGTAGCCGCCGCGAAGATTACTTCATTGCCTATGTCATGCAGGCGGAACTTGAATGATGTTGCGATGCCGAAATTTCCCCCGCCGCCGCGCAATGCCCAAAACAAATCGGGGTGGTCCTCGATGCTGGCCGTTATCCGCTCTCCCCCGGCGGTCACCACATCGACGGAGATCAGATTGTCACAAGCAAGACCGAACTTTCTGGCAAGCCGACCAACGCCACCGCCAAGGGTCAACCCTCCGACGCCCGTATGCGTCACAACACCCGCAGTTGTCGCGAGACCGTGTTTTTGGGTTGCACGGTCAAGAGCCCCGAGCGCTGCCCCACCACCGACGATGGCGATCTTGTTCATCGGGTCTACCTGTACTTCGCAAATAGGTGTGAGATCGATCATCAGGCCGTTTTCGACAACCGCCTTACCTGCGATATTGTGGCCCCCACATCTTACCGAGATCAGAATCTCGTTTTGGCGGGCAAATCGTACAGCTTCGACAACATCTGCCTCATTGGCGCATCGCGCGATCATAGCGGGACGCCTGTCAATCGCAGCATTCCAGACTGTTCGGGCACGATCGTAGCCAAGGTCTTCAGGCAACAAGAGTTCACCCTCCAGTCTCGCCCCAAACTCGCTTATTTGAACTGCAGTTAATTCAGTAATCCCTCCAGTGTATTGCGTTATCTCTGGCATCGGATTTCCCCCTCAGCGACATGTGTCTCACTAGCCAGTTGGCCCGGAAAGTCGCTCGGGGACAGCATATCATGGAAATCCAAATCTGTCCGCTTCGGGCTCAACGCAGTCACCTGACTGATTTACTAAGATGACCGGTTAGCGGCTTTGAGCGGACGTTCAACCCAGAAAACTCGGACTTTCGACCAGGAACGACCGCTCTCACCGAAAGCGGTCATTTAACGCCGCCAAATTGGGCAGTTTTGAACCGGTCATTCGTTGCACCGGTTTCGGATGTCTCACATGCGGACAAAACTGCCGCTGAACAATAGCAGAGCTTGACCGCATTCAGACCTGCACGGCGGGGATTTTACCGAACTCGTAGCTTGTCCCATGCATACAGAGTTTGGTCCGATCACCCGCTTATTACCCTTCCGGTCATTCCTTTGAAGCGGGAGCAATGTTTGGTTCCCTGTCGCGGCCTACTGACGAATAGTAGCGCTTGAGAGAGGGCATCGACCTGATCGTCGTATTTACCGTGTGGGAACTCCAAAACCTCTTTCAGGAATAACTCGCGATAATGCGTGGCCACCGGCAAGCGCAACTCACCGCGTTCGATTTTTGGTGACTGAATGGCGATCCGCTCGAGCTTTGCTGGCCCAGGATTGTGTGCACGAAGGCCTTGCCGGTTATCACGCTTCAGATGATCACAGAGGCCGCGCCCGACACCGGCGGCCTCAACCACCAGAAGGTCTGGCTTCCATTTTTTCCGGAGCTGCGACGCAGCTCTCAGCAGATCGGGTTGAAGATACTGCTCACGGTGAACGTCGAGAAGGTCG
>NZ_JBXWSJ010000092.1:0-9904 GCF_059613365.1 Ruegeria sp. BHSA163 | reverse complement strand
TACTCCCGCAACCAGCGTCGGAATATCTCAAAGAAGCACGTTCAGACTACAATTGATCCCCCGGATCAATTGCTTAACGTCTTCACATCGTCAGCCTCAAACCTAAAGGTCCGAAAAAAACAACCACTTAATGGTCAATTTTCAATTCTGTGCGGAGAGCAACTAGATCGCGTAGAAAACTTGTTCCTGGTCGAACTTGGAAAGAACAAAGTCCTGCTGAAGTTGTCATTGCGGCTAGCAAGATGTCGTCGGCAGGGTCTTTGTTCCCTGCTTTAATTGTTTTTTCGTTGTCTGTTTATGGTTTTTTACTATTGAATTTATGGGTGGTATGCTTTTGGTTCTGTTTGTGCACTCAAAACACAATTCATTCCTTACTTGATTTAGGCCTCTATTCTCTCGGGTTCCGGACAATAAAGTTGGTGCGGGTCTACCAAGCTTAGGTGTCAATGAAAGGCTTGGAAAACAAATTGAATTTGATTTATCCAGCTCAGGGAATGCTACTCTAGGGAGTTCATGTATGTGGCGAGTAGTGGTTATTAATTGTTTGCTGCTAGGGATCGCGTTCTTGGTTGCCGAGCTTATTTTTGGCACGTGGTTTTCGGATCAACACGCTTTGATGAAATTTACGAAGCTTCGAAACTACGAAAAAGTACAAGAAAACCCAATTCATGTAGGAAAACCGACTGTAACATATTCTCGCGACAATTATGGTTTTCGTGGTCTTGAAGGTGATGTGTCCGACATTGACATTTTAACAGTTGGCGGTTCAACAACCGATCAACGCTGGGTCGATAACTCACAAACTTATCAAGCTGTCATGCGGGATTTGTTTGCTGCGTCCGGGCAGTCTGTTTCAATCGTCAACGCGGGTATTGATGGTCAATCTACATTCGGTCACATTGCGAATTTCTCATCTTGGTTCAATGAGATCCCAAATTTAGATGCGCGTTACGTTTTGTACTATGTAGGAATTAACGACCTACTAATATCTCAGCCTACGGACACATACGACGTGGTGGCGCTGGAAGACAATGCTTACAACAATCTTAAAGCGACGATCAAAACTAAGTCGGTTTTCTATCAACTTTATCGGGTCGTTAAGTCAGCTTTCGCTGAAGAACATTCACTAAACGAATTGAATCGAACAAACATTGCCGATCGTGAACCTCTTGTCACAGAGCCAAAAATATCCGCTCCTTTGGACGTTGTTTTTGGACCTTCACTCGAAAGTTATACTGATCGTATTTCTGAGCTAGCCAAGTTGACCCGTGATTTCGGTGCGGAACCAATATTCGTTACCCAGAGAAGCGCCCGTTGGACCCGCCGCAATGGCCAGGTAGCAGGTATTGCGGAATATCAACCCGATTTTTTTGAGTTGGTTCGTCAGCAATTGCCCAAGGAGTATCAAAATTTGAACGGGGTTGACTTTTATCGGTTTGAACGCGCCCTTGCAGACGCTCAAATGGCTGCATGTGAAAACGTAGATGCCATTTGCTTGGACCTTATGGCCGAGATCGATTT
This sequence comes from Ruegeria sp. BHSA163, assembly GCF_059613365.1. NCBI lineage: Bacteria > Pseudomonadati > Pseudomonadota > Alphaproteobacteria > Rhodobacterales > Roseobacteraceae > Ruegeria > Ruegeria sp. BHSA163. Next base: position 8,383 of record NZ_JBXWSJ010000092.1, on the reverse strand, counting down.
TGATCTTGCATCCGATTTCTATGACCCGATTCACACCAGTGCGACAGGTTCACAAGCAATAGGCGAGTATCTTTATTCCAGGCTTGGCAATCTCGAACTTGGCGATTGAGCTGCTCACAATCATTCTGAGGGAAAATTCATCAGCGATCGAGTGGTCTTGGCTTCTTGGTCAATCGGGTATTAGAGGTTGATCCGCCATCGACTCTTCTGGGAATGTGCCCAGGACTTTCAATCGCGGCATCAGTCGGGTTCTGGCCCTGCGCGAAAGTATTTCCAAAAACAATAGTTATTCGCTTCTCGCAATATTTGAGTTGAAATCACCGCTATGAAAGCAAGAAAGGCCGCTCTCAAGCGAACGGCCTTTTTTCACTGTCTCTCTCTAAAGAGATTTAGGCGGTAAGAGCCGCCTGAGCTTTGGCAACGATCGCGCCGAACGCTTCCGGTTCGTGCACGGCCAGATCTGCCAGAACTTTACGATCCACTTCAATGCCGGCAAGGTTCAGGCCATTGATGAAGCGTGAATAGGTTAGTGCCTCGTCATGCGAACGCACGGCCGCGTTGATACGTTGAATCCACAACGCGCGGAAGTTGCGCTTGCGGTTCTTGCGGTCACGGGTCGCGTATTGGTTGGCTTTGTCGACGGCCTGCGTCGCAACTTTGAAGTTGCTTTTGCGACGACCATAGTAACCTTTGGCAGACTTAATGATCTTTTTGTGACGAGCGTGAGTTACGGTTCCACCTTTAACGCGGGACATTTCTGAATCTCCTCTTAGCGGTCGTAGGGCATGTAGCCCTTGACGATCTTGGCGTCGGGGGCGGAGAGAGTGGTGGTGCCACGGGCGTCGCGGATAAATTTCTTAGTCCGTTTGATCATGCCATGACGTTTGCCAGCTTGAGCCGACATCACTTTACCGGTCGCTGTCACCTTGAAGCGCTTTTTGGCGCTCGATTTGGTCTTCATCTTGGGCATTTCCGTCTCCTATCTTCGGGTTCGGTATATAACGCGACTCGGCATGCCACATCGGCCGGTCACGCAATCAGAAGCGCCGTTTACGCAAGTTTTGATAAAGAGGCAAGGGGGTTTTGACCGGAAACTTTGCTTTTGGCAGAGGGGTCAGGTTCCGAGGCGACAAAGGTCGCCCCGGTGCTTTCATTCAGTGACCGAATTTCCGGATTTCGCCACTCTTAAGCCGCTCCGCGTAGGAACTCAGTTCTTGGCGAACAACCTTCATCAGGAAGTAGAGCGCGAAGACATTCACAACGGCCATAGCAAAGATCGCCGCATCCGAGAAATCGATGACGGGACCAAGATTGGCTGCTGCACCGATAACGACAAAAATGCAGAAGATGATCTTGAACACCAATTCCTTAGTCGCGCCTTCGCCAAACAGGTAGGTCCACGCCTTTAGGCCGTAGTATGACCAGCTGATCATGGTCGAAAAAGCAAACAGAACCACGGCGACCGCCAAAACGTATGGGAACCAACCGAATGCACTTGCAAAAGCGGCCGAGGTTAAGCTGACGCCAGAGTTTCCGTCGACTGTAGCGATAGCTGTACCTTCCTCGTTCAACATATACATGCCCGTTTCGGGGTCGATGACCAGCTGCTGTGTGATGATGATTACCAAAGCGGTCATAGTACAAATCACGACTGTATCGATAAACGGTTCCAGCAGGGACACAAACCCTTCGGTGATCGGCTCTTTTGTACGCACGGCTGAGTGGGCAATGGCCGCGGAACCAACCCCAGCTTCGTTCGAAAACGCAGCACGACGGAAACCTTGTATCAACGCACCGACCATGCCACCAGCGACGCCCAGCCCGGTAAACGCACCCGCAAAGATTTGACCAAAGGCCCAGCCGATTTGATCGGCATGCATGATGATAATCACCAAGGCGGCCAAAACATACATAACACCCATGAACGGTACGACCTTTTCAGTCACGCGCGCGATGGATTTCAGACCGCCTACGATTACAGCAAATACAATTCCGGCAAAAACCAAGCCAGTGATCCAGCCGGGAAAGTCCCCGGTGATACCCGCTATCTGCTGGTGGGCTTGATTGGCCTGGAACATATTGCCCCCGCCCAAGGCACCCAAAATACAGAAGATCGAGAACAACACCGCCAAGATTTTGCCTCCCGGCAGGCCGAGTTCGTTGAACCCTTTGGACATGTAATACATCGGGCCACCAGAGACGGTGCCGTCGTCGTATTCATTGCGGTATTTCACGCCGAGCGTACATTCAGTGAATTTCGAGGCCATGCCCAGAAGACCCGCAACGATCATCCAGAACGTCGCGCCCGGCCCGCCGATACCTACGGCAACGGCTACACCAGCAATGTTCCCCAGTCCGACCGTACCAGACAGCGCGGTCGCCAGCGCCTGAAAATGGCTTACCTCACCTGCATCGTTTGGGTCAGAGTAATCGCCCTTAACCAAACTTACCGCGTGGCCGAAAAACCTAAATTGAACAAATGCGAAATACAGTGAAAACACAGTTGCAGCGATAACCAGCCACATCACGATCCATGGAACGCTCGTCCCTGGGAACGGTGCAAAGATAAAACTGACAAAAGGGCCGGTGAAATCCGAAAATGCCTGATTAATTTTTTCGTCAAGGCCAACGGCTTCTTGAGCTGCAGCTGCGTTGGCTAATAGGCCCGTTGCAAGACCGGAAACGCCAAGTTTTTTTGAAATTATCATTGTTGCCCCTCCTCAATTTACGACCGTGACTGGCACGTCGGCATGCATCACCAGATATTGGGTCGAACTGCCAAATAGCCGCTTTTTGATACCGTCTGCAGACGCGCGGCCAACTATGATTTGCGATCCATCGTTTTCCACGGTTATGGCGTTCAAGGTTTCCGCTACATCCCCGTGGCGCACGATCCCGTAAGCGGCGAACCCTTCGGATTTCAAAGCTTGCACTGCGGGTTCTACGATCCGTGATGTCGCAAGTTCGATCTCTTCTTCGCGCCGCTTGTGGCGAAGCGCATTTTCTTCCGGGGTTTGAAAGGTGAAAGGGGACCACTCGATTACGTAGACGACCAACAGTTCGCAGGCGCCGATCCTTCCTGCCAAATCTTTGGCAAAGGCAATCGCGCGCTGTCCGTTTTCGGTACCATCCAGTCCTATGACAATTTTCGTTGTCATTTCGTTCCTCCGATTTTGTTTTTGTGTGTCGGTGAAGATGTACCGACCTGGCAACCCGAACCTGGAACTGATCTGAGGGCTGCTGCCAAAAAGGTATCAGATTTATTCGCAAGGTGATTAATTTTTTGGCACATTCTTAGGTGTTGGGGAATTTTTACTGAAAAAACAATTGCTTTTGAATAATGTAAAACCCGCCAAACAAAGCGTCTGGCGAGTTCGTAGCCTAACTAGCTCCGTGCTTTTTCGATCCGAAAGACGCGATTTATTCTGGGTCGGTACTGTAAATCAGCCGCTCATCGCAAGGTGCAACACGCAAGATATTCGTACTGCCCGGTACATTGAAAGGCACACCTGCGGTCACAACAATCTGATCAGTTTCACCGGCAAATCCGCCGGCGCGTGCAGCGCGGGCGGCATTGACTACGGCGCTTTTGAAACGCTCCAGCACTGGCGTCATTACGCAATTGCAACCCCAGGACAGGCACAAACGCCGCGCTGTGCCGGTCAAAGAAGTCATCGCGATGATGGGGACACCGGGCCGCTCACGAGCGGTCAGCAACGCTGTTGTACCGCTTTGGGTGAAGCAACAAATCGCTTTAATATCAGTTTTTTCAGCAATCTCACGCGCGGCTGCCACGATGCCGTCTGCAACCGTGGTGCCCTTGGCGGTGCGTGACGCGGCAATGATCTGGTCATAGGTAGGGTCAGCTTCGACCTCGATGGCGACTTTGTTCATTGTTTGAACGGCTTCAACCGGATACGAACCAGCAGCCGATTCCGCGCTGAGCATGATAGCGTCCGTGCCTTCATAGATTGCGGTAGCAACATCCGAAACTTCGGCGCGCGTGGGCATCGGGCTTTCGATCATGCTCTCCAGCATCTGGGTTGCCACAATGACGGGCTTGGCCGCGGCACGCGTGCGGCGCACCAGCCGTTTTTGGATCGGCGGCACTGCTGACACTGGCAATTCAACGCCCAAGTCTCCGCGGGCGACCATGATACCGTCTGACGCATCAAGAATTTCTTCGAATGCCTCAATCGCGGCGGGCTTTTCTATCTTGGATAAAATCGCGGCGCGTCCGTCGGCCAACGCGCGAGCTTCGAACACATCTTTAGCGCGTTGTACGAAGCTAAGCGCCAGCCAGTCCACTCCCAGTTGGCAGACAAATTCCAGATCTTCCCTGTCTTTTGCCGACAATGCGGCCAATGGTAAAATCACATCCGGCACATTGACGCCCTTGCGATTGGAAATTGCGCCGCCAACTTCGACCGTACAATTTGCGAAGTCTGGGCCGCACTCCTGTACGATGAGGCGAATCTTGCCATCATTAACCAGCAAGCGCGAACCTGTTTCCAGAGCTGCAAAAATTTCGGGGTGGGGCAGGCAGACCCGGTTGATGTCTCCGGCCTCGGGGTCGAGGTCCAACCTAAAACTGGCACCTTCTTGCAGTTCTTCGACGTCATTGGCAAACAGGCCAACTCGCAGCTTTGGGCCCTGCAGGTCGGCCAGAATCGCGATTGGGCTGTCCAGATCATTCTCAACTTGCCGAATGATGCGGTGGCGCTCGCGTATTTCATCGTGGCTGCCGTGGCTCATGTTCAGGCGGAATACGTCAGCGCCTGCTTCGTGCAGGGCGCGTATCGTATCGTAGTCGTTTGACGCCGGACCAAGCGTCGCCACAATTTTAACATTTCTCAGGCGTCGCATTAGTCTTGCTCTCCTCAATCACTCGATGTTACCGCAAACAGTGCTCGGATTGCTTATTGCGCAATTCCCTTTCCGAGGCAACTGCCCTACACCTGCGGCAAACTAGATGACAGGCTCATGACATACACCCCATTTTTTGTGCACGGCGCAGATCGTCCATCACGCTGGTTGATTACCTGCGATCACGCCACCAATACTGTACCGCCTGAAATAAATGGTGGTGATCTGGGACTGCCACGCGAAGATATGGAGCGTCACATCGCCTACGACGTGGGCGCGTATGAAGTTTCCAAACACTTGGGCGAGATTTTGAACGCGCCTGTGATCGCGGCCAATTTCTCGCGCCTCGTTATCGACCCGAACAGGGGGGAAGACGATCCGACGCTGCTAATGAAGTTATACGACGGTTCAATCATTCCCGGAAATCGCAATGCTGACGGGATAGAGCGCGAACGCCGCCTGAACATGTGCTATCGCCCTTACCATGAAGAACTTGAGCGTCTGGCTGGCTTGCCGCACGCGGTGATCGTGTCGATGCATTCCTTCACTAGGCAATTGCGTGGTCGAGAGCCGCGCCCTTGGCATGTCGGCGTGTTGCACACACCGGACGAGCGATTTTCACGTCCACTTATCGACAGGTTGGCGGCCGAGGGCGATCTATGTGTCGGCGTGAACGAGCCCTACACCGGAGTTTTGCCTGGCGACGCAATCGACAGACATTGCACTGCACATGGGCGCCCGAATGCTCTGATCGAGTTGCGTAACGACCTGATCGCCGATCACGCCGGGCAACGGGATTGGGCTGAACGGATGGCCGTGATCCTACAAGACGCGTTGGTTGACAGCGGCTTGTAACTGCGACGGTTTTCCTAACTTTCATAATTGTGGGGCTTTTTATTAACTCTTATGTACTGGGAAAGGAGGCGACTATGTCTCAGGAGTTTCTTTCAGCCGTGTTCGGTTGGATGGCTGTGCTGAACGTCGCGGTTCTAATGTTCACCACATTGATGATGTTGTTACTGCAAGACCAGATCGCCGACATTCACGGCAGGATTTTCCAGATGGAGCGTCCGCATGTGAAGCGAGCGTATTTTCGGTACCTTGCTAACTATAAAGTTCTGACCCTTATTTTTTGCATCGTGCCATGGCTGGCCTTGCAACTTGCCTGACATGCCGTTTGTTGAAACATCGCCTTTGGGCCGCTAGGTCAGGTATGGTATACAACTCTGTCGTCGGGAGCCGGACCATGAACAATCAAACCGAAATCGAACTTCAGGCCGCTGCATTTCGCCGCCTGCAAAAGCACCTGATGCAAGACCGTACCGATGTTCAAAACATTGATATGATGAATTTAGCCGGGTTCTGCCGCAATTGTCTGTCTCGCTGGTATCAGGAAGCGGCCAACGAAAAAGGCATCGAGATGGGGAAGGATGAAGCCCGAGAGGTTTTCTATGGCATGACCATGGATGAATGGAAAGCTAACTATCAAACCGAGGCAAGCCCTGAAAAGCAGGCAGAGTTCAAAGTCGCATTTGAAGAGAATGTTGGTAAAAAGGACTAAATTTCGACATCGGCAATTGACACGGCCCGCCTATTAAGCGGGCCTTTGATTTGCCTTTTTAGATGGCTGCCTTTCGGCTTTCATCCAAATAGATTTCACGAAGTCTTTTGGCTATTGGCCCCGGCGAGCCATCGCCTAGTTGCACTCCGTCGATCTCGATAACCGGCATCACGAACGCGCTGGCCGAAGTGGTGAAAGCTTCATCCGCTTCTTTGGCTTCATCAATTGTAAATAGGCGTTCTTCGACTTCCATCTGCGCCTCAGCCGCCATTCGAAGGACCGCCTTGCGGGTTATGCCGTGCAGAATCTCGTTGGACAACGGCCGCGTTACGATTTTTCCACCTTTGACAAAGTATGCGTTGTTACTGGTGCCTTCGGTCACATGGCCATCCTCAATCATCCATGCGTCGTCACAGCCAGCGGCTTTGGCCATCATCTTGCCAAGAGAGGGATAAAGCAGCTGCGTCGTCTTGATATCGCGACGTCCCCACCGAATGTCATCGATTGAGATAACTTTGGCGCCCTTCCTCGCGGCAGGGCTGTCTGCCAATCCCGGTTTGTTCTGAGTAAACAGCACAAGAGTTGGTTTTGTATCTGCAGGCGGGAAAACAAAGTCCCGATCACCGTCGCTGCCGCGGGTCACCTGAAGGTAAACCAAGCCTTCCTCGATGCCGTTCTTTTCGACTAGTTTGCGGTGAATTTCCAGCAACTCTTCTTTTGTGCATGGCTCGGCCATCTGGAGTTCGTCCAAAGACCTCTTCAAGCGCAAGGCATGACCATCGAAATCGATAAGTTTGCTGTCTAAAACACTGGTGACTTCGTAGACCGCATCGGCCATCAAAAATCCGCGGTCAAAGATTGAAATCTTGGCTTCGGTTTCGGGCAGGTATTCACCATTCACAAATACGGTTCGGTTCATGTTTGTCTCCTCAACCCCAGAGATCCGCATCAGGCGGGTGAACTCCGGCGTTGTCAAAAGTTAGTGGTCTGGCGCGGTCTTCGGCCAGAAGTAACGGGCCGTCAAGGTCCGTTACCATCGCGCCCTGCGCCACTAACGTGGCAGGAGCCATCGCCAAAGAACTGCCTACCATACATCCGACCATGATATCGTACCCTTCGGCTAGGGCCGCCTTGCGTAGTTCAAGCGCCTCTGTCAGGCCACCGGTTTTGTCCAGCTTGATATTAACTACATCATATTTCCCTTTTAGACCGGGCAAGCTGACCCTGTCGTGACAGGACTCGTCGGCACAGACCGGCACTGGGCGGTTCATGCCGATCAAGGCATCGTCTGCGTCGGCAGGCAGCGGTTGTTCAACTAAGGCCACGCCCAGTCTTAGAAGATGTGGCGCAAGATCAGCGTAAACTTCAGCAGACCAGCCTTCATTTGCATCCACGATGATCTTTGCATTTGGCGCGCCAGCGCGAACAGCCTCCAATCGCGGCATATCATCAGGCGTTCCCAGCTTGATCTTGAGCAGTGGTCGATGGGCGTTTTTGGCTGCCTGTTCTCGCATCGCCTGTGGCGTGTCCAAGGACAAAGTGTAGGCCGTGATCTCTGGCCCGGGCGTGGGCAATCCAGCCAGTTCCCAGGCGCGTTTTCCTGCCCGTTTGGATTCAAGATCCCACAAAGCGCAGTCGACGGCATTCCGGGCAGCCCCTGCTGGTAAAAGCTCCATCAGAGAATGACGGTCATACTCCTGCGGTAAGCCGGAGATTTGGGCTGTTACAGATTCGAGCGTCTCATCGTAACGCGAATATGGTACGCATTCGCCCCAACCTTTATGCGTGCCGTCGGAAATCTGAACAGTCAGCACTTTGGCCTCTGTGCGAGAACCACGCGAGATGGTGAAAACCTGCGCCAGCCGAAAAACGTCCTGAGTAACTTCTAGCTGCACACAGAAACTCCTTCAAAATTGTTTGATCATGCAGATGGCGAGCATCCCCGGCTCTAACAGC
>NZ_JBXWSJ010000091.1:0-9977 GCF_059613365.1 Ruegeria sp. BHSA163 | reverse complement strand
TTTCAGGCGTATGCGAAGTTTACAGAAATTCGCCGCCGTCCATTCTTCCGTCTATAACCACTTCAACCAGGAAAGATCGCTCACCAGCCGAGACACCTTCAAGCTGACACGTAGCGCTGCTCTTAACGAGTGGCGCGAACTTGGCGCGGGATAAAGGACAGCCTCACTGGTCTACCAGAGACGAGTTCGAATTCGTCTGACAGCACCCACGAAGACCCATTGCGGCTGCAATCAACACCGACGGAACCGTGAGCCACCATTTACCTATGGTTAGGATGCCTACTGTTATTGCGCCAAAATACAGCGCCACACTAATTGTTAGTTCCAGCCAAGCTCGAGCGTCGTCAGCGTGAGCAAACTGTCGAGACGCGGAATATGCTTTGCGATCAGAACTCATATGCTTGTTTCCAAAATACACTTGGATACGTATTCGAATTTTATTCGTACGCCCGTTGTCTGGTCAAGCTGGACCAAACCCCTTCTTTCCTTGCCATCAATAACTCAGTCGGGGTTTAGGTGTTCTTTTCCGCTCGGATGTATTGAACGATCCGCATAGAAATATCGGTGCAAGGCCCACAATAACGTTTCGGTAGGGGGAAACTTTTCGGTCTTCCGTCAAATCTGAGACTTAGAGGTCAGTAATTTGGCTCTGGTCTTGACAAGAGTGATCTCGAAATGAAACGTCGAATATGTTGGTAGATTGTGGGAAATCAAAAATTCACTCCGCTTATTGGTGGGCTCCACATTTGTGTTAGCGCACTTCGGACAAGATGGGCGTGTTTCGCTCTTTCCTCCACCAACGCAAAAAACAATGGGAGTTTTTAAATGAAACGCAGCAGCAAGCTCAGTCTCGGCGCAGTCGTAACGGCGGCTTTCATGGCGCCGGCGGCTTATGCCGAAGAATTCATCACCATCGGCACCGGCGGTGTTACCGGGGTGTATTACCCGACTGGCGGCGCAATCTGCCGTCTGGTTAACAAAGGGCGTAAGGAGCACGGAGTGAGGTGCTCGGTCGAATCGACCGGTGGATCGGTCTACAACATCAACACTATTCGCGAGGGTGAATTGGAGTTCGGTGTGGCGCAGTCCGACTGGCAGTACCACGCATTCAATGGCAGTTCGAAATTTGAAGAGGCCGGACCCTTCGAAAACCTTCGTGCTGTCTTCTCGGTTCACCCCGAACCCTTTACAGTCGTGGCGCGAGCGGATTCCGGCATCGCAAATTTTGAAGACCTAAAGGGCAAGCGCGTCAATATCGGTAACCCTGGTTCCGGTCAGCGCGGTACCATGGAGGTTCTTCTGGGAGAAATGGGCTGGACCACCGATGATTTCGAGCTGGCGACCGAACTAAAAGCCGCAGAACAGTCTGCAGCCCTGTGTGACAACCAAATCGACGCGATGGTCTATACTGTTGGCCACCCGTCCGGTTCGATCCAAGAAGCCACGACTGCTTGTGACTCGGTTTTGGTCAACGTTACCGGCGGTGCGGTCGACAAGCTGGTCAACGACAATTCCTTCTATCGTACCGCAACTATTCCCGGCGGAATGTATCGCGGTTCAGATGGTGATACTGCAACGTTCGGTGTAGGCGCGACGTTCGTGACGTCCTCGGATGTATCGGAAGACGCGGTTTATGCTGTTGTCAGCTCGGTCTTCGAAAACTTCGATGATTTCAAAAAGCTGCATCCGGCATTTGCTAACCTCAAGCCCGAGGAAATGATTGCAGACGGCCTGTCGGCCCCGCTGCACGCGGGTGCTGAAAAGTACTACAAAGAAAAAGGCTGGATTCAGTAAACCAGACCTAATGCGGGGTGCCTTGAGGCACCCCGTACCAAACCCGAGTGAAACGGGTGCATCAGAAGGCCGGAAAAGGCCGCGACGGGGAGACATTGCATGAATTCCGACACACAATCCAATCGCCCTTTATCCGAAGAAGAGTTGCAGGATCTTGTAGCCTCGTCTGACGCGGGTGGGCGCAATCCGGTAGGCAATGTCGGAATATTTCTAGCAATAGTGGCTGCGGTTTGGTCGATCTTTCAGGTCGTCTTGGCTTCGCCGTTGGCAAACTATGTGTTGCCCGGCAGCGTCGTAAACAATGCAAGGCAATTCCATCTGGCGTTTGCCATGTTTTTGGCTTTCGCAGCCTATCCCGCGTTAAAATCCAGCCCGCGAGATTATATTCCGGTTCAAGATTGGATTATGGGGTTGTTGGGCACCTTTGTCGCCCTTTACGGGTACTTCTTTTACAGCAAAATCGTAGATGCCGGCGGTCTTGCGGACGATACAGATAAATGGGTGGCGCTGGTTGGATTGCTTCTTCTGTTTGAGGCGGCCCGTCGCGCGCTTGGTCCGGCGATGGCAGTCATCGCGACGATTTTTCTGGCCTATGTTTTCTTTGGCTCTTCTGAATGGGTGCCGGAAGTCATCCGGTGGAAAGGCGCCAGCCTGAAAAAGGCGATGAGCCATATGTGGATCACCTCTGAAGGCGTGTTTGGGATCGCCTTGGGTGTTTCAACGAAATTCGTTTTCCTATTCGTTCTGTTTGGTGCCTTACTAGATAAGGCAGGGGCAGGGAACTATTTCATCAAAATGGCATTTGGCGCTTTGGGCCATCTGCGTGGTGGTCCCGCGAAGGCGGCGGTTGTTGGCTCTGCTGCGACCGGCTTGATCTCAGGCTCTTCTATCGCCAACGTTGTAACGACCGGAACTTTCACCATCCCCTTGATGAAGCGTGTCGGCTTTTCAAGCGAACAGGCAGGATCGGTCGAAGTCGCCTCGTCAGTTAACGGGCAGATCATGCCTCCTGTGATGGGCGCAGCGGCTTTCCTAATGGTGGAGTACGTTGGGATTTCGTACGTCGAGGTGATTACGCACGCCTTTCTGCCTGCCGCAATTTCCTACATTGCGCTGGTTTACATCGTACATTTGGAAGCAGTGAAGCGTAACATGCCGACACTGGGTGATCGAGATGTTCACCTGGCAAGGACAGTTGTCGGAATGCTGTCATTCTTCATCGTTTTTGCAGGGCTTTGCTACGGTTCTCAATTCCCAGTCGATGCTGTATCAAGTTGGGCCCCATCGGCGGCGGGTTTGATACTGAGCGTGATAGTTTGCGCTGTTTATGTGGCGTTGCTTTATTTGGCGGCACAAGTTCCAGACCTAGAGCCCGATGATCCAAATGCTAAAGAGGTGCAACTCCCCGTCGTTGCTGACATTTACAAGGCTGGCTTGCACTATCTTTTGCCAATCATCGTTCTAGTCTACTTCCTGATGATCGAACAGAAATCGCCGGGCCTATCCGCGTTCTGGGCTACTGCGTTGCTGTTTGTGATCCTGCTGACGCAGAAACCGCTAAAGGCAATTTTCCGGGGGCAAAGTGACCTTTATAATTCCTTTATCGACGGTGTCGCTGACCTGTGGCAGGGTCTTATAGATGGTGCGCGGAACATGATTGGTATCGCGCTCGCCACTGCCACTGCTGGCGTAATTGTTGGCACCGTGACGTTGACGGGTGTCGGTCAGGTGATGGCTGATTTGGTCGAGTTTCTTTCCGGCGGTAACCTCATCTTGATGCTAGTAATGGTCGGTATCCTAAGCTTGATACTTGGCATGGGTCTGCCGACTACTGCTAACTATATCGTTGTCAGCTCGCTTATGGCTGGCGTGGTCGTCGAATTGGGTGCTCAGAGTGGTCTGATCGTACCGCTTATCGCGGTTCATCTTTTCGTCTTCTATTTTGGTATAATGGCGGATGTTACGCCTCCTGTCGGTTTGGCAAGTTTTGCCGCAGCGGCTGTATCTGGTGGGGACGCGATAAAAACCGGCTTCACTGCTTTCTTCTACAGCCTGCGTACCGTGGCGTTGCCATTTGTGTTTATTTTCAACACCGACTTACTGTTGATTGACGTGACTTGGGTAGAAGGGATCATCGTTGCCGTTTTCGCGACGATTGCCATCCTTGTGTTTACTGCGGGCACAATGGGATACTTCCTGACCCACAGTCGCATTTACGAAAGTGTTGCCTTGATTTTCGTGGCTTTCGCATTGTTCAGGCCCGATTACTTTATGGATAGAATCTCTCCGCCTTTTACATCTGTTGAACCTTCGGCATTCGTCAAAGCGATTGGCGATACGCCGCCGGGAACCGAGGTACGGATGGTTGTCAGTGGACCGGATTTCGATACGCTGGAAATGACGGACACTACTGTAGTTGTCCCCGTCGGTAGCGAAGAGGGTGGCGCCGCGCGTGTTGAAGCGATGGGTCTTTTACTTCTGGCCGAGGACGGGCTTGTTAAGTTGGAAGAGCCAATGTTCGGATCACCAGTCGCCGATGATTTGGATATCTTCGACTACTACGGAGACGAAGCGGTGCGATTGACTTCGGTCAGCTTGCCTTCAAGCCAGCCGCCCAAACAATTGATCTACATTCCCGCTATGATCCTGTTGGGTCTGATCGCCTTTCTGCAACGCGGTCGAGCGGCAAGACAAGAGGTGCCTGCATGACGAAATCTGTTCTTTGTGCCGTAGACATTAGTAATGGTGATCAGGATGCGCATGTTCTGGAAAAGGCCGCGGCGCTTGCTGATTCCGAAAGTGCTGCCCTGGATGTAGTAACTGTACTGCCGGATTTTGGAGAAAGCTGGGTGTCGACCTTTTTTGAGCCCAATTTTCATGAAAAGGCTGTGGAGGATGCACACAATCAATTGGTGGCTTTGTGTGCAAAGACAGTGGGCGAAGAACGAAACGCCAAAATACGCCATGTGGTTGCAACCGGAACCGCGTATCAGGAAATACTAAAAACGGCCGATGGTGCTGGAAGCGATTTGATTGTGATTGGTGCACATAAACCGGATTTCAAGGATTACCTATTGGGGCCAAACGCGGCGCGGGTGGTACGACACTCGTCCGTTTCTGTTTACGTTGTGCGATAGCGGGATCCGCGCCAAATGCGTTTGCTCGGGGTCCAACCTTTTTGCAAAGTCTTTACCTTTGCTAGAGAGAAGATTTTGAACCGGCGCGTTTCTAGTAGCCTGTCATCTCCAAATACCCGCGGCCTGAGTGGGTGCCGGAGACACGTACGGGACCTTCCCAATATTCAAACCGCGTACCCATCCACGCGTTGGGTGTCTGCGCGCTGACTTCGATATCCAAGCCGCGGTCCGGTAGAATCAAACGCCAACTTGTTGGAACGTCTCGACCAGCCACCTGACTTATTTTCAATGGGTTAAATTGCATTACCCCGTTCGGCAGAGCCTCACTGTGACCATCAGACTCAATCCATGTGGCGGAAGTGAAGTCTTGTTGCACGCCGCGCAATTTGAAGGCCATTAACTTCTGTCCACTATCAAAGCTAAGTGAAAACCAGTCCCATCCGATCTGATCCGAAGACAGCGGTTGAGAAGACCACTCGCGATCCAACCAACCTTCACCTTTCACTGGCACGTCCCCTGAAGGCAGCTGTAAGACACCTTGAACGTCAAACGAAGGTTGGGAATAATAGTAGCTGGCCTGCCCGTCGGCGGACTTTACCGAATAGCCCTGATCGCCGTGGAAAATCAGGGGGCCAGTGGCACTCATTGACAGATTATAGCTGAATTCGGTGCCGCTTGCAGCCAAGCTTAACGTGTCGAAATCGTCGCCCCGCATGTACCATTCGTCTATCCACGCTTCAAAGGGATGAGATTCGACGCCAGCTTGCCCGATGCCGCCGCGTGAAAGCCGCTCTGCGAAGAAGTGAGCGTCGGGGGTGGTGATTGCAGCATGGCCCATCCAGAGTTGCGGGTTTTGCCAGCCATTGCTCTCAAATGGCCGCAAAGCGGATCGGAATAGGGTCCATTGAATGCCGTATTCCTTTCCATCCGCACCTATGAGATTGGCGGTCATGTACCACCACTCGATACGATATTCCGGATGTGGGCCGTGATCCCGCGGGAATTCCAATTCGTACCCGCGCTGGGGCACATTGAACCCTTCAGCGGAACCTCCAAGTCCAGCATACCCCTGCGCCATGGTGCTGAATGGAAACAACAAAAACAGCAGAAAGGCTTTAACGTTCATTGGCAAAAACCTGTAGCAACTCGGCAGGGCGCATACGGATCAGGCGGAGGGACGGGAGAGCGGCCGCTAATGCAGCGGCTAGAATTGTAAGCGTGAATAATCGCAGCCAGTCGGTAGGAAACAAATACATAGGCAAGCGCCAGCCAAAAGCCTCGACATTAATGACCGCCAAAAGAATCCAAGCCAGCGCCAACCCCAAAGGTAATGCCATGCATGCAGTTAGGGTTGCCAATAAAACGCTTCGTAAAAGCTCAAGCCGGGATAGTTCTGTACGGGTAAGCCCCAAGGCCCAGACCGGCGCAACTTGTGGAAGGCGCTGCGTCCATAGGGTCAGTAAGCTTGTCAGGATAGCGAACCCGGCGACCCCCAAAGTAAGTACGTTCAAGGCCGAAGTTATCAGAAACGTTTTTTCAAAGATCGCCAGCGATTGGTTTTTCATTTCCGCTTGTTGAACTACCGCATTGGGTGGCAGGTTAAATTGTTGCCGCAATGCAAGTGCTAATTCGGCTGCTCCTTCTGGTTTTGTTCGGATGCCGAAACGGTTTGCTCTAGCATTAGGAGCGACTTCTTCAAAGAGCGACATCGACACAATTGCCTGGCCAGTAGGGTTGCCATAATCGGAATAGACGCCAGCTATGGGCAAGATATGGTTAGGGGTCAGCCGCAACTTTTCGCCCGGCCAAAGATCGCTGCGACGTGCCAACTGTTCGTTGATAAGTACAGCTGAGTTCTGGATCACTTGGCTCCACGCGTCCGAAGTTTGTGCAATCAGGGGCCAATGCTGACGATATGCTGGGTCATCGACGACTCCGTACAAGAAAAGTGCACCTGTCTCGTGAGGCAATTCGATGCTGCGAATAGGTAGAATGGCGTCTACCTGGGACGCAAGCCACTCATTGATCCGTTTCGCTTGTTCCTCGTCGTTGGTCGTTAAGTACAACTCGGAAACCAGTCGCTGATCCAGCCAGCCGACAAAGGTCAGACGAAAGCTCGAAACCATAGTGCCGACCCCAATATTGGCCGCCAGCGCCAACATCAGTGCCATCAAAGCAAGCGATAATCCGGGAAGCTGAGTTCGCATATCGGCCCAAACCCATTGAGCGACAGGTCCTCGTGTTCTTGCTGAAACCAATGCCACCGTCGAGGACAAGGCCAGTGGCAGCAGTAACGCTGCGCCAGTAAGAAGGCCGGCCAGCATGGTAAACCCTGCGATTAATCCTCCGACAGTCGCAAACAGGATTGTACCGCCAGCCATAAGCGCCCCGCCAACCAACGCTGTTATCCGCCACGAAATTGTGCTGCCAAGCCAGGATTGACGTCCGGGTCCTTCCAGGAGTGGCATTTTGTACAGCCTCCAAAGGGACTGACCACTGGCTATCAATGTGCCGCCAACTGCCATCGCCAAACCGCTCAGAGCCCACGCGGTTCGCAGGGTTAGCTGCCCTTCGACCGGGGCCCCATAAAGCCCGCGGAGCGTTGCGGCAACGTCAGGCAAAAGAGCCCCGGCGATAAAAAAACCTAGAACCAATCCAATGCTGCCGCCGACAACAGATATTAGCACCAACTCGCCCAGCACGATCTGTACAAGACGCTGCATTGGTACGCCCAGTGCTCTAAGCGTTCTGATCATCCCTCGTCGCTGGGCAAAGGCGAGGCCAACCGTGCTGTGGACAATGAAAAGCCCGACGGCAAATGAAAGCAGGCCAAAAGCTGAAAGGTTAAGGTGAAAGCTATCGGTAAGCTGCGCTGTGTCCATCTGTGCAGAGGGGACAACGCGCACCAGATCCGGGGCAAGCTCTGACAGAGGAATAACCCCTAAAGGTTGTTCTGGCAGAACTAAAAGTCGAGAAACTTGCCCGCTGCGATTTAGCAGGCGTTCGGCTACGCCGATATCCGTCAAAACATAACCTGGTGGCAACGCATCGCTTACAATCACAGGTGGAAAGCCGTCCTGGTCCTCAAATACGTCCTGTAATTCGGGTGCTATCAGCAGGCGACCGGGTGCGGTCAAAAGGTCCACCGGTTCTGGCGGCGAGGGAACGTTTTCGACCTGAGTTATGGCGGGCAGGGGCGGGGCGGACACCATGTCAACGCCCATCACCTGAACGTAACGTCCGCCGACGCGCATGGAACCGTCCAGAACTGCGGAGACCTGCCAGCCAGCTCGCCGAAGGTCAACATAATGCGAAAGTTGCATGTTGCCGGAGGGGTCGCGAATTTCGTCAAACTGACCAAGGGCAAGCTGGTCGCTGGCCCTTGCATAGCTGGCTTTGGCCTCGGCGTTGATAGCCTGTACCGCGGACCAAAGCGCTGTTGCCAGTGAAATACCAATCAACAAGGTGATTGTTTGCAGCAGATGCCTCCGCCAATGAGACACCAAGACCTGTATGACCTGACCGTTCATGTGATCCGACCGCCGACGAGATGCGCTCGGCGATCCAAGCGTGCCGCAATCTCAAGTGAGTGCGTCACTAGCAACAAAGCTGTGCCCGTGTCTGCCACTAGGGCAAGCATCAAGTCCAGAACAACTCCTGACGCGGTTTCGTCGAGGTTTCCTGTGGGTTCGTCCGCCAACAGCAATGCAGGCTTGGATGCCATAGCTCGTCCGATAGCAACCCGCTGTTGCTGCCCGCCAGACAAATTTTCGGGGTATCGGGTGAGAAAGTCAGACAAACCCAACCTGCGGACCAAATGATCTATCCAGTCAGGGTCATGCCGATCGGCCAACCGTGCATGAATTGCAAGGTTTTGGGCAACCGTAATGGACGGTATTAAATTGAATTGTTGAAAAACCAGTGACAAGCTCTCACGTCGTAGCGCGGCCCTGCCGGCATCATTTAGATTTGAAAGCTGAATTCCGTTCAACGTGATTTCCCCGGCATCGAATTCGTCAAGCGCTGCCGCCAGATGTAGAAGGGTGCTTTTGCCGCTTCCGCTTTCACCAGTCAGAGCCAGCGTTTGCCCATGTTCTAGCGTGAGCGACACATCGTTCAAAACAGGGCGCCCGCCGGGGTAGGTCTTCCTCACATGATCCAGCTTTAGCAGCATTTTATGTCTCTTGTTGCACAAACCAGAATGTGCAACCCGAACGACCGCTGTCCAGTGCTGAACAAGGATGGGCGCCATTCGCCGCAGTTTCAATCCGTGTATAGGGTTGTCCAATGTTTAATCTGCGCCCATCCTGTGGCAAAAACCCACAATCAAAACAGGGAACGGATTTTATGACGCTATCGCAGCAGATATTTTGGGGCAGCCTGTATTTGGGGGTTTGTTTCCTGATTGAAATTATGTTGCTGACTTGGTGTGCGTTAGTCATTCGTAAGCTTGTGGCCAAATGGGGGCACAAGAACCCTATCTATGTTACAGCAGGTCCGATCAGCGTCGCATTAGCGTTTATCATTCTAACCCATACATTGCAGGTCTGGATTTGGGCCGTCGTCTGGGTTTTGCGGGATGTGTTGCCGGATTGGAATTCGGCACTCTACTTTTCTTTGGTAACGTTCACTACACTGGGCTACGGCGACATTGTGCTGGGCGAGGGGTTGCGGATTTTCGGGGCTTTTGCGTCAGTTACCGGCCTTCTTGCATTTGGCCTTTCTACTGCGTTTTTGGTGGCCCTGATGACGCGCGTATTCAAGGATTGGTTTCCGAGTTAAAGAATCGGGGCAAACAATCTTGCGAGCGGGGCACCATACCGAATATGGGCCGGTTGCTGGGCCAAAAAGCGGGTGAGCTCGTAGCTTGAAGCAAAGTCTTTTTCAAGCATCGCGGCTACAGCATCGGCCGCTCGGGTATCGAAAAACAGGGCCATCGCCTCGAAGTTCAATCGAAATGACCGGTTGTCTAGATTGGTTGTTCCGACAGCAGCCAAAGTGTCATCGACTACAAATGCTTTCTGGTGCAGGAAGCCGTCCGTATAG
>NZ_JBXWSJ010000090.1:0-10068 GCF_059613365.1 Ruegeria sp. BHSA163 | reverse complement strand
GGCCAGCGGTCAGACGCACCGCGCAAACAGGCCGGACACAAGACCGCTTCTGACCACACACCCCTCACAAAAATGTCTTGCTTTGCAGGAGCCATCCACACAGGACATAGCTGCCGTTTTCGCGTCGTTTTGAATGTCCGCTTTGTCTATGGAATTCGCGATACGTGAGGGAATGAAAATGGTTTCTTACACTTCACGATACAACCTTCAAACTGTGCTGTTTCAAAACTCAATGTGGCTTTAACCGACAAAGAGAAAACGACGAGGCGTCGAGCTGTTCGATTGGAAAGTCCATTACATCAATACTGAGCCCGAGCGCCGCAATGTAGTCTACAATGCGCGCGCTGCCATAAAGGTGATCGAGCACAAAGAATCCTTGCTCAGTGGCAAAGTCGGATACCTCGTCGGGAGCCACATTGAACAGGAACGGTTCTCCCGCCCCCGCAACGACATTTCCGATGTCGTCGCTTTCGCCCATTGACTGGGAAACACTCTCCGTAGACGCAAAACTTGTCAGAAAACGGGTTGCTGGCGACCGGTTGGACCTTACCATCTGATAGACTTCAGCGACCTCAGCAGGCGGTACATACTCCAGCGAGACTTCGGCGATAAATACAGTACCAATGTTGTAGTTGTAATCGAGTTCTAAGAGTTTATTGAGGGTCGTCTCCCTGGCAAAATCCACTGCGGTATAGCGGATATTGGGCGGAACACCGAAATTGCGGGAAATCAGGAAGCGTTTGGCGGCTATCGTTTCAGGTCGATCAACTTCAAAAACTGGGACTTGGCTATGACTGCCTGACAAACGCAGCCCAATTGTGTCAAGTCCAGAACCAAGGACTACGATTTGTTGAGCACCGTTTTCCAAAGCTTGTTCGGCCCGGCTCTGCATGAAAGTCTTGCGCCACAAAACGGAAGCGACAAGTCGCCGAGCTATTCCATTTTCGTCTGCGAAAGTGAGCTCGGATTGCCAGTCGGTCAACCGGTCAAGAATGTGCTGACCATCGACCGCCCCCTCAGCGAAAAGCCGCTCCGCAAAAGGATCGAAAAAGACATCTCGATAGGTCGGGTTTCTATTGACCATCGCGCAAAAGGCACAGACCCCAAGGGCCGTTCGGCTTAAGCCGGGCTGGGCTGTTTCTGGGACATAGAACAC
Organism: Ruegeria sp. BHSA163; assembly: GCF_059613365.1. Taxonomy (NCBI): domain Bacteria; kingdom Pseudomonadati; phylum Pseudomonadota; class Alphaproteobacteria; order Rhodobacterales; family Roseobacteraceae; genus Ruegeria; species Ruegeria sp. BHSA163. Next base: position 8,912 of record NZ_JBXWSJ010000090.1, on the reverse strand, counting down.
GACGGGTTCCCCACGACCTTGTTGGCATATAGTTTTAGAGATCATCTATTTTGGTTCGAGTCAAAGATGGCTGATCCACTCTCGGGATGCTTCCAATGCTCCCTTATTCATCGCACCCCTACGAAGAGCCGGTGGTTTTTGTGGAACCCTGTGTTCGCACCCTCCATATTCGGGGAATGGACGAGGACAACCCCAACAGGTTCTGGAACAATGAAACCGAAGACTGGGTGCCGAAGGAACACCGTTAGAAGGCGCCAGAACACAGCCGAGGACGTCACCCGAGACCTGACAATCGCCGCACCCTGGCGAATCAACAGGTTGGGCTCGAAGCGGTTGTTCGCTGCGTCTCGCGCCAATGACCGCTATGCGGAAAAAGCAGAACGTCGATGCAGAGATAGAAGCAACGGCTTTGCCTTCTACAGGAGCACATCGTAAGAAACCGGAAGTGGGAAGCTGTCCTTGATGCGCTATGCGTTCACTTGGATGGTGTCGATTAGAAAGTTCCATTACTCGCCTCCTAGAGATGATAAAACAAGCCTCAAGAGTTTTCATTCATTCAGCTTCGGGGGAACACTTAATGTATGATCTTCTGCGGTTCGCAAAGGCACAGGAACACGGTTACGAGCGCGCGCTGGCTGAGATCGAACGAGGTATGAAAACAAGCCATTGGGTTTGGTACATTTTTCCACAAGTTAAAGGACTAGGGTTTTCTGAGAAATCACGGTGGTTCGGGATCGAGGACTTGGGTGAAGCTCGAGCTTATCTCAATGACCCCACGCTCGGTCCTCGATACGTGAAGTGTGTGAACGCTCTGCTTTCAAACTCTGAAATTCCGATCAAGGAAATTATGGGGCCTCTGGATGCCAAAAAACTTCAGTCTTCTTTGACACTGATGCTGGCGGCAAGTGGGGGGGAAATTGTCCAAAAAGCTATCGACGAGTTCTATGACGGAAAAATCTGCGAAAAGACGATGCAGATACTCTCGCGTTAATTCATTTGGATAGCCTTAGTTCCGTTGGCAAAAGTCCACAGAGCTGTCGTTCGTTGCAACTTGCTCCAATGCATGCGACGTGAACCAAGCCGACGTTCAGGACAAAAATTTTGAAGTTCCTACTGTGAATGGCTGCTCCTCGCAAAAGCGGACGGTGGCGGAAATTTGAGCGATGGCCTTGTTGCGGACAATGCCGACATTCTTCGACACAACCTTCGAAACACCGAAAATGCACGACTAGTTCCATGGACGCCAGAACATATCAAGTGGCGCCGTCCGCTCGAAAATTCGTTGTAACTTCTAGTTTGACATCGGGTTAAAGCGCGGCGCTGGATGAAACTTCTCTCTCACAGCATCGTTGCTCCAAAACCCAGTGGTCGCCAATAGAGTTTAGCTTAGACGCCGCAATCTTGTTGACCGGGAGATACAATCAAAAACTGGATTTCAGTTGTTTCTGAGTCTAGTTTCAGCGTTTAGGGAGGTGCGTGCATGAAACGAAGACTTGCTGCAATACTTGCAGCAGATGTCGTGGGTTATTCGCGCCTTGTCCGCTCCAATGAAGAGCGTACGTTAGAGCAATTGCGAGAACTACGGGAAAACCTCATCGAGCCCGCCTTTGCAAAACACGAAGGCCGTGTAGTCAAATGGATGGGCGACGGAGTGCTGACGGAGTTTGCAAGCGCTGTCGACGCGGTTTCATGCGCTTATGATATTCAAAAGTCTATCCATTCACGCAACGGAGACTTCCCAATTGATGAGGGGATTACTTTTCGCGTCGGCATCAACATCGGCGACGTCGTGGTGGAAGGTGATGACATTCAAGGCGATGGGGTCAACGTGGCCTCAAGGTTGGAGACGCTGTCCGATCCTGGTGGGATTTGCATTTCGGCCTTAGTCTATGAACAGATCAAGCACCGCCTGGATGTGCCTTTTCAAGACGCGGGTGACCAGCAGGTTAAAAACATTGTAGAGCCAATCCGCGTCTGGAAATGGGTGGGCGCGGCAAACGAACAAGCAACTACTAAAGAGCCCAATTCAGAGTCAGCCCTGATTTCAACTCCCAAGCTGCCAGACACTCCGTCTATCGCGGTTTTGCCGTTTGACAATATGTCAGGCGATACCGAGCAGGAGTACTTCGCAGACGGCATGACAGAGGACCTGATCACCGACCTTTCAAAATTGTCTGGCTTGTTAGTCATCGGTCGCAACTCTTCTTTTGTTTACAAAGGCAAGGCCGTAGATCTGCGACGCGTCGGTAAGGAGTTGGGTGTGCACTATGTCCTTGAGGGCAGTATCCGCAAGGCCGGCAATCGGGTTCGCATGAACGCGCAGCTAATTGAAACAGCGAATGGAACCCACGTATGGGCCAATCGCAGGGACGGAACGCTAGAAGATGTTTTTGACCTGCAGGACGAGATTACAAGAGAAATTGTCGATGCGCTGTCTATTGAGTTACGGGAAGGTGAGGAAAAGCGTCTTGGCAGTCAATACACAGAGAATATCGAAGCGCGTGACTGGTTTATTAAAGGGCGGCTGCGCTATCGTGAACCGGGTCCTCAAGCCAACGCCGAAGCGCAGTTACTGTTAACCAAGGCTTTAGAAGCTGACCCAAACTTCGCGTATGCAATGGCTGTTAGAAGCTACCTGAAATTCCATGCTTGGTTCTTCAAGTGGAACAGCCACCACAACGCGTTCGACGAAGCATTGGCTGAGGCCGAACATGCAGCCAAGATCGATCCTAACCTAGCCGCGGCTCACGCGTTTCTGGGTTGGATGCATATGTGGGGCGAGGGATTCGAAAGAGCTCTTTCTGAGCATGAGACAGCTCTATCATTGGACCCCAATTCCTCAGATGGACACTTGTGGCAGGCTTCTTCACTTATCTACGCGGGAACGCCGGAGTTGGCAATTGCTCCCATGGATCGAGCAATGCGGCTAGAACCGCATACTCCACCCATTTACCTTCTGAATTATGGTCACCTGATGTTGCAGCTTGACCGCTATGAAGAAGCGATCGAATATTTGCAGGCAGCAATACGAAACGCTCCTCAGTTCCCTATGAACTACATATTTTTGTCGGCGGTAAAAACTGCGCAGGGCAAATTGCAGGAGGCCGAGGAAGCCGGCATGAGACTTCTCGGATTGATCCCTGTAGCTACGGTATCCACACTGAGTTCCCAATTGCCCTACGCAAAGGAAGAGCACAGACAAAAAATTGTTGCGGGCCTGAAAGCCGCAGGATTGCCAGATTAGTGAGACGCAAAGAAGCCCGCTTCGGGCTCAGAAGTAGACATTCGCTGCACCAGGCATGAATGACTGATTTAAGTGGGTGGTTGAGGAGGCCAGAAATCCAGAAAAGTGAAAACGCGCTGTGCGGGCCTCTCAGGGACGAAACGAGGGCCGCGCTCCGGAGACGAAAAAATCCGTTACCCCCCTTTAAATGGGCGTACAATGAGTCAGGAAGGACTCTGGAGTGGTTACTCGGCTGCGTCTTGCTCGGTAGGGATCACGCGCTTCATTCTGCGCGCGCTGCGCTGTAATCCTCGTCTGAGACATGCTCCATCCAATCCGCAGTCTTGCCCTCGACAGACGTCTGCACAGCCAGATGGGTCATCGCACAGTCTGGCGACGCGCCGTGCCAATGCCGCTCTCCTGGTGCGAACCACACCGTATCGCCAGGGCGCAACTCCTGCACTGGCTGCCCCTCAGACCCAGCCAGGCCCAAGCCCGACAAAACATGCAGCGTTTGACCGGCAGGGTGCGTGTGCCAAGCTGTCCGTGCGCCGGGCTCAAAAGTCACCGCAAGAATCTTGACCGGCGAGGGATCATTCCCTGTCACAACGGGATCAAAGCGGACCGTGCCGGTGAAATACTCATTACCGGGAAATTGAGAGGGCCGGTCCCCGGCGCGGTGAATTTTCATGGTGTGCTCCCTTGTTGCGCTGCTCTTGGGGGCTTAGCAGAGTTCCGATTTTAAACCCAGAGGCGCGCCGGGTCGACGCGGCCATCTGAGCACCATTGTCGAATGCCTAGAATGCGACTGGAACCGGTCCTCGGTTTTAACAGGACCTACGTCCTAGTCGCTGACGAAGTCGTCAGTTTTTGCGCAAGGCTTCCGTCATGTGATCGATGAAGGCCCTGACCTTTGCAGGCATGAAATTCCTGTGCACAAATACTGCATAGATTGGCTGTGCCACAGTCTCGTACTCGGGCAGTATACGAACTACTCGGCCGTCCGAAATCATGTCCTCAATCAGATAATCCGCGATCAACCCCACAGCCCCGCCTGTAAGGATTGCGTTCCTCGCCGCGTTTGGAGAGTTGACAACGAAACGCTCTGGCAAGGAGTAAGACACCGTTTCGCTTGAAATCGGGAACTGGTTTGTGCGCCCCCAAGTGCCGCTGATCTGTTTGACCAGCAAATGTTGATCCAAGTCGTCAAGCGAGGCTGGCATCCCATTACGGGCCAAATATTCAGGGGTCGCTACAAAGAGGAGGCGCTGCGAAAAAATCTTTCTCGCTTTCAAAGAAGAGGATTTAAGCTCTCCGGATGTCCCGATGCGAACCGCTAGATCGAAGTGTTCTTGAATTAGGTCTACTTTACGGTTCGAGATTTCGAGCTCCACTGAAACCTTGGGATATTTTCGCATGAACCCCGGAATGGCCGGTGCAATGCGTTCCTGTCCAAAGGCCACAACGCTGGAAATACGCAGATGTCCGGCCGGAACGCGCTTTCTTTCACGGATTTCCTCTGAAACCGCCTCAAGCTCGTCTACAAGCACCGCCCCCTTCCGAAGAAAATCTTCGCCCTCCTCGGTCAAGCTGATACCCCGAGACGAGCGGCTAAAAAGACGAACTCCGAGATCGGCCTCCAACTCCGTTATCAATCGGCTCACAGAGGGTGGAGAGCTGTTCATACGCCGCGCCGCCGCTGCGAAACCGCCCTGCGAAACGACCTCTTGAAACACTTTGATGGCTTTGAACCTATCCATCGGTCCACCAATCCGGAAACTGGAACACTGCGTTTCGACCTTAACGCATTCCATCTAAATCGCGAAAAGCAATACCCTTAAGGCAGACTTGGCTAAATCAAACGATGGAGAAAATGATGACACAGCGCACACCGAAGAGCCGCCTTACCGACTTTGATTTGATGATAATACGTGCCGATGGTCGAACCGAGGCCGAGTTGGAAGCTATGGTTCAAGCCGGTTTTGGCTTCGCTATTATGAGTTCTGCATGCGCGTTTGTGGCCGATGGTCTGTACAGGCTGGTCCTGTTTCTAGAAGCGGGAGCGCGGCGGTCGGTGGAAGCATCGCATCTGCGCTTGTCGACCAGTTCCACGAGATGACGATGGGTGCAATCGTTCAGGCACGTATCCTGCGGCTACCGCACGCAGTTCGTGGTATGGTCCGCTTTGGGCTCGAAGTGGACATTCGCTGCACCAGGCATGAATGACGGCTCTGCGGACTAATGGTCCTTAGCACTGGCTCCAAATGGCAAGATAGCGCGGCGGGTAAATTCTTCTGACAAGACCCTCAACGCAATCATTCGCTGCAGCTTAGGGTTTGCCTCTACCGCCCCAATACTCCTTATCAGGTCCTTGATATCCAGCCCCTTCATAGCTGTCATAGCTGCACACCCTCACAACAATGATTACGAAGAGTGCCATGAGGATTGCTCTGGCAGTTGGGGTTTGGAGCAAGTATTTCATTATTCTTGTTTAATATTGCACGTTTGAATTGGCAAAGAAGTCCCGCACCTTTTCATTCATCCCGCCAGCAGAGCCGTACTAGACGCAAGCGAACTGACACTGCTGGCCGCATCGGGGGCAGATCGCTTCCGCGGCGAACTTGGCGAAGGCGTCGCCCAAATTCCATGGTGCAGCAAAACCAAATCGGACCCCAGCGTTGAGTGCCCTAGCTGGGTGTATACTCATGACACCATTAAAGGATTGAGCTGTTAGCACCGATTTCGCGAGCATCACCCGTTACATCTTTGGCAGAAAGTGACGCGCTTTTGGCAGAACCTCGCAAGCCTACGTCGAGCGCGTCATCCATATCCAACGCGTAGATTGGAATGGAGATGGACGGATGCCGAATATCGAAAGACTAATTGAAGAACCAACGCTTGAACGACTCAACAGAACCAAAGCGAAAATGGTAGCGCAGGGTTGGAAGCCCATTGGTTCACCCGTGAAATCCGAGGCGGGCTATTCCCAGCTCATCCAACGAAACTGCTGTCTGTGCTGAGTTCCACCGGTGACATACTTCGGCAGAAACTCTGACGATGTGGGGATCTTCCTCAGATATTGGGGCATCCCCAAGTTGCGGCCTCGTACCGCATCTGTTTGCTGCGGTTGCACCATCGTTTCTTCGGTTTTTCAAGTTTTGCACTTAGGCAGGCGAAACTTGAAAAACCGGAGGGCCAACAACACGACCTGACTGGCCTGCTATCGTTGGGGTGACGATGTCGCTTTCCAGGTGATCAAGCATGAGAATTGTGGCTTGCTCATCTTTGTGCATAAGCGCCGAATACCCAACGACATCCGCGGCTAGTATTGCCGCCAACCTTCGTTGCAACTGTTGTCCCTTGTTCGACATGCGTTCGACGATAGATGAAGCGGCCTTCTACTCCAACTGCCTGAATACGAGGTTCGCTCGGGGCTCTTTACCGATGCTCTCCGTCCTTGGCATCCGCGTCAGTTCGCGGCCCAATGCGGGCATAACCACTACTTGTAGATTGCCGCGTAGCGAGGTGCGAAGAACTTAACGAAGGCTCTAACCTCTGGCCGGCGATAGGCTTCCGGCGAAATGAGCAATAGGTGCGGGACCGCAAGTTCGGGGATTTCGTCGAAACATCGGATAAAAGACATGTCTGTTTCAACCAGCTTGACGTTGCTGATCCCAAGGCCTTGCCCTGATCTGATCGCTGCATGCATTAGCTCCAGTTCGGTGAAAGACATGACTATCTGGTCCGGCTCCACGTGATTGGTCAACCATTCGTGGAATACATTCGGTACATCGTCCCGCTGAAAGGTAACAAACTGATGCCCGGCCAGATCATTCGTTGACCCCGGTAAGCCAAATTTGTCCGCGTAATTTCTGCTGCCGAACAAAGACCAGCGGGCCGTGCTGATCTTACGACAGATCAGGTCAGGATCGGGATCGGTTCTTGCAAGGCGCAAAGCAATGTCGGCCTCGCCCGCCATCAGGTCCAGCGCCCGAACGCTGGATAAAAACTCGAATGCTACATCCTGATTGTCGGCGGAAAACTCGTTTACGATTTCAATCATGCGTGCGGAGAAGTTTGCCGAATAAGCGGTGATACGGACGGGTTGTGTCGACGTCATTTCTTTCGCGCAATCGGTAAATTCAAGGACTGAAGCCTCGATTGCTTCGGCGAGGGGAACGAGGCGAAGGGCTTCTGGGGTCGGTTTGAACCCGTGCGTACCGCGCTCAAACAGCGTCAAACCTGTTTCTCTTTCGAGAACATCAATGCGTCGGGCAACCGTTGGTTGGGAGACCTTTAGCTTTCTAGAGGCCGCAAGCGTCGACCCTTCTCTGAAGACAGAGAGGAACACACGAATATCCGACCAATTTCGGAACCCGTTCTTCATTTTTGTAGAACAGCACAATTTTGTGCCGGATACCAGAAAAACGGGTGAACAATTACTGTTGTTGCGACAGCGCAAGTAACCCGGAAAGGACCAAGAGATGGCTTCCCATACAATGTCTCCTAGCATCTGGACCTTATTTGTTGGACTGATCGGTCGGACCAAGAGAGGCTTCTCCGAAAACCAGAAATCGCGGCCTAAGGACAATGATCTTCACTCGGAACGCGACTACATTAACGAGGTGATCTGGAGTAATCCTGACGCGTTTTCGAGTGACCTGGACGTGCAGAACATGATGAATTTGTATCCGGGAAGGTTCTGACGACATTTGGTGACAATCGGCCGAACGAACCCTTTAATGCGACCCACGCGGGCGACGGTTCTTTCGAGAGTTCACCGACTTCGACGAAGAAACCTCTTGGGACAACTTCATAAGCTGTGTTTTCGGCACCACCAAACGTTCCGCTAGTTCGACGTCGTCACTCAACAAGGCGCGACAAATTTCGTCCTCCAATTGATTTGCCAAACTAAGTAACGCGCTCGCGGTTTTGACGGAAGTTGAGGTCTCTCTAACGAGCGCAGCGCGGTTCAGGTTGTTCGATGAGATCTGCGGCATGGTCTGTCTTCCCCACTGGCTTCATACGCAAGTTTATCCGCATCAATTCGCCGAAACCGTTGACATATCGTTGCTGCATCGTTGAAGGTGCTGTCAGACGAATTCGAACCAGTCTCTGGTAGGCCAGTGACGCTGTCCTTTACTCCATGCCAAGTTCGCGCCACTCGGCAAGAGCGGCGCTGCGTGTCAGCTTGAAGGTGTCTCGGCTGGTGAGCGATCGCTCCTGATTGAAGTGGTTGTAGACAGAGGAATGAACGGCGGCAAACTTTTGCAAACTTCGCATACGCCTGAAACGCTGCATTGCGCGTTCTCGTCGTCGGAACGGCAGGTGCGAATTCTCAACCCGATTGTTGAGCCACCTGCCCGTCTGTTGTTTTTCCAGAGCACCCAAATCTCTGAGCGCCGCCTTGTAGGATGCAAAGCGATCTGTGACTACTTCTTCAGCTTTGCCGTGCCGCTTCATCAATTTTTTGAGGAATTTCAGTGCTGAAGCTTTGTTTCGGCGCTTCGTGACAACCGCTTCTAGCACCTCGCCTTCGTGATCCACAGCCCGCCAGAGATAGTGGCGTTTGCCATTCACCTTCACAAAGACCTCGTCCACATGCCACTTCCATTTCGAGTATGCACGAAGTTGCTGAACACGCTTTCTTCGAATCTCTGCAGCAAACATCGGACCGAAGCGGTTCCAC
>NZ_JBXWSJ010000089.1:0-10271 GCF_059613365.1 Ruegeria sp. BHSA163 | reverse complement strand
GATGCAGCAAACATCGAGCGTCCTCGCCAACCAAGTCGCTGTAATACTCGCGGCACTGCGGCGCGATTTCCCGAAAGCGGACGTTCAAGTCTGCCAAAATAGCTTGACTCGAAACCGGTCGTTCGCTGCACCTGTGTCGGATGTCCGAGTTGCGGGACGAACCAGCCCTTCGCGGATGGCAGACTAAACATGCTAACGGTCCGTTTTTCTCGCAGCTTTCAACGTAAGTATTATCGGTTTTGGATGTTCTCCTTCGCTTTGCTTTGCCAGAACTTGATCACCTCATCAAAACGCGGGTCCTTTCGGGCTTGGGCTAAATCCGGGTCAACCAGCGCCCAATCCAACATCCTTATGGGGCGGCCAGCTTGAATTGACTGTTTCAATAGTTCGATCGCCTTGTCTACATTTCCGACCTTAGAAAACGCGCAAGCAAGATTATAAGAGGTCCTAGGATCTGTTGAATCGATTTCCGCAGCTTGCTGCAACCACGGACCTGCCTGATCCAACTGATCTACGTAAATGTGCGCAAATGCACCTACATAGATTGCGGGAGCATCTTTCTCATTCAATTTCAGCCGTCGTTTAGCTATTGAAAGGGATTTTTGAGCCATTGACACAAGCTCTTCTTTGCGTCCGAGTTTCGAAAGGCAATTCATTAACATCATGTGTGATTGCAGGTCATCCCCACGGACTTTGGAAGCTTTCGTGTATGCCGCAGCCGCCGCCTCAAAGTCATTTTGCAAAAGTTTGGCGAACCCCAGATTCCAAAACGCCTCATAAAGCATTGGATCAAGCTCAAGCGCCCGGCCAAGCATCCTCTCCGCTTCGCAATAACTACCTCGCAGAAAAAGTGCGATTCCTAAAGAGGCGTGAGCCTCCGGCAAGTCCGGGTCCAGAGCAAGCGCATTGTTGCAGTTGCTGATTGCGGCTTCGATAAAGGTCTGATCTGAAGAATAGTATTGGTAAATGGTGGACTCGCAGTCGGCCAATCCGCTCAGAGCGAGTGAATAATCTGGATCGAGTTCCACAGCCCGCTCAAAGAGATGACGGGCTTTTTCAAGGTTTTCCCGATTCATCTCGTAAAGCAGGTTGCGCCCTTGCAAACAAAGATCATAGGCATCAAAATTTGTTGTGGGAACACGCGCGATGGCCTGTTTTTCCATCGGAGCAATGGCCACTTTGAGAGCGTCGACAATGTTGCGGGTTACGTCATCCTGCACTTCAAATACGTCTAGAAGATCTCGGTCGTATCTTTCGGCCCAGACATGACCACCTGTGCCTCCATCGATAAGTTGTGCGGTGACTCTCACGCGATTGCCAGATCTCCTAACACTACCTTCAACTAGATACTTTGCCCCCAGATCTGAACTTATCTGCTGGATTTTTATAGATTGACCTTTGTAGGAGAAAGTTGAATTTCGCGAGATGACAAAAAGACCGGAAACCTTGGACAAATCAGTGATTATGTCTTCGGTTATTCCATCAGAAAAATATTCCTGCTCCGGGTCGCCGCTCATATTCGAAAAAGGCAACACGGCGATGGACTGTCTTTTCTCTTCGCTGTGATTTTCATACTCTGTAGGCGAGTGATCATCGGCTTCAAATCTACAATGGTAGACGCGAAGAGGTTTGGATATGTTTTTCAGACGTTGCGCACCGCCGCCTTCGAATTCGCAACCAACTTTTCCCGAAACCATGTCGTAGGCTGTTCCGGATAAACACACACCTCCTGGCTTGGCGATCGCCTCAAGGCGCGCCGCGACATTGACACCATCGCCGTAAATGTCGTCACCATCAACGATCACGTCGCCCAGATTAACGCCAACTCTCAGAACAAGGCCGTTGGCCTCCTGGAGCAGGCGCTGCTGAATCTCGACAGCGCACTCCACGGCATCGACAGCGGAAGAAAATTCAACCAGTGCCCCATCACCAATTAGCTTGAAAATCCGCCCTCTGTGCTTTGCTACGACGGGTTCAAAAACCTCAATGCGATGTGCTTTGAGCAACGATAGAGTTCCGGTCTCATCCTGCTCCATGAGTTTAGAATAACCAACAACATCTGCCGCCAGTATTGCCGCTAGCTTACGTTCCACCCGTATCCCCTGTGTTCGAACATGCCTCGGTTATAGCGACAAACAAAATCGTGTTGGTCAGTACGGCGAATACATCCGATGACCATACCATCGAACATTTTGATATCAACAACGACGGCAGCCGGCTCTTTTGAGACATCAGAGCAAAACGGTCAGGTGACCGCTTGGCCAATTGTTGATTTAGCTCCAAACGTGGAATGTTTTGCTTGTTAAGCGTCCGGGTCATGTATGTCGAGCTGACCGACTACGTAGGCGGGCATGATATTTTCTTTGTCCTAATGTTCCTCAGCTATGAGTGGATATCCTGTTTGCACACGGGCTACTGTCAGGATGTCAACGATCGAAGGCATGGAATGAGTGTCATACCATTCAGCCCGGGTCCGGTAGCGGAGGGAGTTGGCGCAAGTATAGAATTACCGCGTCGATATCCTCGGGCGTCATCCGGCTGTAGTATCCATAACCCATGGGCGGCAGCATCGGTGTACCGTCAGGCCTAACGCCAGTTGTGATCATTTGCTTTAGCTCGGCATCTGTCCATTCCACAATGCCGTCCTCTGGATGGGAGGTCAGGTTGGACGAAATCGATGTCCCCCACGGGCCGTGGAACTCGAAACCGCCTGCACCAAGTTGGTTGATCCAATCAGGGCCCATGGGGCCCATTGGGCTGTGACACTCGATGCAATGCGCCACCGGTCCGGCCAGGTACTCTCCATACTCGACTGACACACTTTCTTCCGGATGCGCCACGCTGGTTACAGGCGGTCCGTATGCTGGCGGTAACGGGATGTTATACACGCTTTCGCCGGGGTCATTCTCAACCGCAGGCAGGCTTCGCATATACATAACGATCGACATTACGTCGTCGTCCGACAACCGACTGTAGAGAGCTATTGGCATTGGGGGCCCGATCACCCGCGATCCACTCGGTGTGATACCTTCCCGGATTGCTCGGGCAAATTCCTCGTCTGTCCAATCCGCCACACGTCCACCCGGAGTGATATTGGGCGCAATTGCGGTAAAGCCCGGTGTCTGTTCCACCAGGCGGCCAGCCTGGTTCATTCCCATAACGGGTCCATTGGGTCCGATCGGCGTATGACAATTGCCGCAGGCGGCAGGCCCTTCAACAAGGTATTCGCCTCTCTCCAAGGTCGGTGCTGCAAACGAAATTGTGCCACAGACAATGGCAATTCCCGCCAAAACAATGGTTTTCATATCTGTACCCCCCTGTTTTCCCAAAGATGGCATAGCAAGCGAATTTCCCAAAGTTTTTTGACGCGAGCTATGCGCGCGTCCTAATTCAGGCCTACAAATTGTAGATGGCTTTGGCGGCTGGGCGGACACCACCGAGCGCGCCACTACCGTCTCAGTCGTGCGGTTTTACCGATGATTTTTTCGGCCGCTTTGGGCTCAAAGTAGTCGATCAGCTCGAATTTTGCCAACGACAGCTTTCGAGAGTTGAATGTCAGCACGATTGGCCAAGCCGTTGAAATCGCCGGGTCATCTCGTTGTTCCTAAAGTCTGCTTTCCGGAAAGGGCTAAGGCTTCGACCGCTGCACCGCCGCATGTCTGCTTCGAGCCCAAAGCAGACGTCCGACTTTGGAATGAAGTGATTTAGTTGTACCATGGAATGCGTCAGCAAGTCGGAGGAAGCTGTGCGTCTAAGATTACTACCGGCATTGAGTTTTGTATTTGCGTCGATTTGCTGCGGCGCAGCTTCAGCTGGTTCATCCGGAGAGAGAAAGTTCTATTACCCAAATACAGAGCCGCTCGGTGAAGCGGAGATGCGAGTTATCTCGCTGGGAACTGGAACACCTAATTTTCGACATTCCCAAGCGTCGGCGTCGTGGTTGGTTGAACTTGGCAATGGCGACAAGTTCCTATTCGATGTCGGAACCGGTTCGTTAGCAAATTTGGCTGCTTTGGAGATTCCATACACCTATCTCGACAAAGTTTTCATTAGCCACTTGCACGTAGATCATATTGGAGATCTCGACGCACTGTTTGTGGGCGGCTGGGTGTCAAACCGAACGGTTCCACTACGGGTTTGGGGGCCAAGTGGCTTAGAGCCAGAATACGGGACCGCAGCAGCCATGGATGGCCTCCAGAAAATGTTGGCTTGGGACGTGGCAGGGCGGCGCGGGAATATGCCCTCGGCAGGTGGACATCTTTCGGTGACTGAGTTCGACTATTCTCAGACACAAGTAGTTTATGAAAGCGATGGTGTTGTTATTCGATCTTGGCCCGCGATTCACGGCATAGACGGTTCAGTTTCCTACAGCTTGGAGTGGAAAGGACTTAAATTCGTCTACTCAGGTGACACCAACCCGAACAAGTGGTTCGTGGAGAACGCTAAAGAAGCTGATCTTGTCATTCACGAATGTTACTTAACGATCCAACAATTCATCGATATCAAAAACTACGACCCTGAACGCGCCCGATTAGTGGCAACGGTGGTTCACACGCCACCAGACGCGTGTGGAAAACTATTCTCGATGATCGAGCCGCGCCACGCGATTGCATTCCATACATTTGCCGATTTCGATATTGCTCCTGACACAATTGCAGCAATCCGAAAGACCTACGACGGCCCGCTCACTTTGGCTCAGGACATGCTTGTTTGGAATGTTTCGGAAGATGCCGTAGGTGTTCGAGAGATCATTGGATCAGACAGTCCATTGCCTGTTGACCCTCCAACTCCTGCGGGCCCACCTGACCCTAACGAAAGAACAGAGTTGTCAGATTGGCTTAATGCAGGTCGCCTAAATCTTAGCGGAGACTAGCGTGCAATGTGCTATAGTGAATCTATCGGCTGCTTTGACTGCAAAGTAGACTTTGAGCAGAATTCACTGACTGACCGGTATAAGCCCAATCTGTCTTATGCTACGGAACAGCCGAATGTGCGCTTTTCTCCCAGGCGGCCATCACGGCACGCGGCATCGCAATGACCTTAAGCCAGCGTGGAGTAAACCTCGGCAACTCGCTGAAAGGTCCAATAGAAGGCGATAGCCGCGCATCCACCGGCTAAGCCCACTCGTAGGGACATCCACAAACTGGAGTTCACGCGTCGACACATTATCAAGGCAGGCCAGAGCGCAAGAATAATGGCGACCTGGCCAAGCTCGACGCCAAGATTGAAAGCAAGCAAGCTCTGCCAGATGTTTGGGGATGTAACCTGCAAAATCTTGTGCAACACAAAGCTAAACCCAAGCCCGTGCAAGAGGCCAATCAGCGTTGTCAGAAGCACCATCGTGACCTCAGAGCGCGCGCTGTTCTTAAAACTCGTAAACGCTGCGACGGCTGCAAGTATGATAGATAGCGCGATCCCGGTTTCTACGGCAGGAACAAACCATGCGCCCGATGGTACAAACACGAAAAAACCCAGCGACAAAGTTACGCTATGCCCAACGGTAAAACCGGTTGCACGCAGCAATAGCGCCCTGAGGGTCTGCGCTCCAATGACCAAACACACAACAAACAAAACATGATCCAACCCTTCGAGGATATGTCGTATGCCTTCCCAGACGAAACTGAGGAATCCGCCATACCCCTCTTGCCGAACCACCAATGGTTCAGTCATCAGACCCCGAGATCGGAAAATCTGAGGTGTGTCTGACGCGTAGTCGAGAATAAGGTTGGCCGTTTGGTCCTGATCCGGCAAGCCGGGGTCTAGCACGCTAGCAATGCTGTACGATTGCACCGGGCCGATAGTGTCATAATACAGGACGAGATCAACAATCGTGTCACCTACATAAAGCGGTGGCGCTAAGGCCGTTTCGGTGTCTGCTGCCAGTTGAGCCTCGGCCAAAGTTGCAAATCCGGGCTCATTTCCAACGCGATGCAAGCGAACGGACTTAACTGTTCCTCTTAAGCGCTGATTGTCGACCAACAGATGCAACCCACCTTCAGCGAATTGCCCCAGCCCATTAGGTTCGTTCATGACAGCCTGCAAGTCGACGAAGTGGACCAACTGATCGTCTCTCATGGCATTAGTCGTGAATGGTGCAGCTTTCGGCAAGGCATCACCGTTCTGATCACCGACCTTGTCTGCAACCAGATAAGGCATAGGCGTACGGATGTAGACACGCAGACCATCTTCGGAATGCTCGACATGCGAAATTCGAACGTTGAGGTTAAGCAGAAAATGCGCCGAGGCCGACGGCGTCAGTAACAAAAACACACCGACAAACAGAGCTCCGAAAGCAAAAAACTTTGGCCTTAAACGCTCACGCATTTGGATCTCGGGCCTCGATTACAGTTAATCCATCCAGCTTCCATTGACCTGACTCAGGTACGACCTCGGCCAGCACCCGAAACGTAACGGCGCGCATATGGGCGTGCCCCCAATGACCGCCTTGGGCTTTCACTGTCCATTTGGCCAGAGTGCTAAATCCACCCGGTTTGAGGGTCGGGTCAACGCGCTCTAAACTCAGGTCTCTTATATCAGTAACCGTAGCAAGGCTGCCTCCTGGCGTTCGGATTGCGAGACCACGTTCTACCTCTGTTGCGATGTCGCCCAGAGATGCTGCCGTTACAATGTGGGCCAGCTCTGCCTTTCTTGCTGCCGGCGAAGTTTCCAGCGTCACCGTGGTCAAGTTTTCGACCATCGAGCGCAGTATATCTTCCGCAACCTGCTGCTCAGGGGGCTCGGGCTTATTCCAAGGTAATTCCGGCAAATATCCCGAAAAAACAAACGTTGCCGAAGCAGCGGCAATCATAGTCACGCAACTGGCACGCTTTGCGACTTTGCCCCTGGTTAGCAGGAGAAAACCGAGTGAGACGGCGCTGATAATCCCGGCGATCAAAGCCACGGCCGTGTTCTGCCGTTTCTGCGGCTCAACTGGAATCAGAGTAACAGATGCTCTTTGGTATTGGAGTAGGTGGTTCTGCCAGTGAAACTGAGGGTCCGCTGGTGTCACTGCTCCAAAGAATGGCCCGGCGATATCGTTTGAAATGGTTGCAACGCGGGAAATTTCCTCGTCAAACATATCCCATGTGACCGTCACCTGATCGGGAAGGTCTGCCGATGAGAAAGACAGGATAGCCCCGATAAACGCATTGTTCATGGATACTTCCTTTCCAGGCTCGACAACCTGAAAACCCTGCGATGTCAGCTTAAGGAGTTTTGCTGTAGCGTTCGACGGTTGCACTAATTTGCCATCAATTGACACCGGGTTACGAGAAGCCAGGAAGGACGCCGCCTGGTTTACGATTAAGGCGCTACGCTGTGGCGAAAGTGTTTGACTGACTTCAGTAGTTTCACCAATCCAAGGCGCCAGTTCACGCAAACGGATCAGTGTTTCATGCCGAACTTCACGAGGTTCGATGTAAAGAAACGTGGATGTCCCGTCCTGAGCTTTTCGATTCAGGCTTTGAGCAGAAAAGCGGCTATCCCACGGATCAGGCCAGTGAATCTTTAGCTCTGCCGGCTTTGACAAGAAGTTGAAATCCGTGACCGGAACCTCGCGGTCAAAAACCTGCATCCCGATAGTCGCCAGTGGTTCACCATCCCGCGATGGCGGCACTATAGTCAGCTCCTTGGGAACTGAGTTTTGAAACGGAAAGAACACTTCCGCGAATAAAACGCGCGGATCTTTTGGCGGGCTGGGAACAACTTGCCCCGAGAATGGGTCGCGCTGACCTGCAAGCGGCGAGGCCCGGTCTATGCGCGTTCGGTATTCCACCTTTCTGATATCAGCGTTTAGGGCCTGTTCGTCGCCTGCAACAATCGAAAGCGCCCGGCTTTCGGCTTGCGCATAACCTTGATTGGTATCTTGTTCAGCCTCCGGCTCACCCCCGACGAAATCTGATGACCATCCTATTGGCAACATATCCGCAAAGAACGGAATATCTTCGACATAGATCTCAAGGTCGACGTAGACCCCATCCTCTTTGACATGAAGGACAGCAATATTGGGGGCAACTTCTGAACCGTTTGTCAGAACGACATCCGCCGAAACGGCCAGTGCACTCGAGGCCATCACACTCAGCATCAGGAATAGTCGGCACAGATACCGCCAAATTAGAATTTTGTTCACCCCTGAACGTTAATTTTCCGGCATTGGCGGTGGCGTGTAACCATCCCATTTGCCGGCTTGAACTTTTTCAGAAGGCTCTTTTTCTTTTGAGCGCGGTGCATTGATGTATTCGTCGCTCACAGCTGGTGGCAGAGCGTATTCGTCAACACTCGCTTCCCGAACAACGATCTGATCCTTAGTTACGTTTATCACCTGTAGATCTCGCGCCAGCGTGAGCGGTCCATCGTATGTCGAACGGACACCTTCCAGGATTGCCTGATAGTTTTCGGGTGAAAGAACAGAGTGATACCCTAGGGCCATGCGTGGCTCGACAGCGGACATAACTTTGCCGAAAGCCGCAGGTTCCGTATGAACGCGCGTAGCTACATAAGTCGCCTGTTTCATGTCCCAGCCAAAATAAGGGGCTAGCGCATCCGGAGGCAGGAAGGCCTCGTGAGACGCGATGTCCGCCCCTTTGGCATATTCTACATACCATTTGTTCGGGTATGTATCGCCACCAAAGACGTATTTCAGCCCATTCCATTCTAGAGAGTAGCTTACCGAGCCATCCAGACTGTGGATCGCAGGCCAGGAACGGATAGTTACGTCGTTCTCCTGATAAACAATCTCGTTTTCCTGCATGTAATCGAATTCAGTGACTTCAAGCTTGGCGCCATCATCCGGCAGCGCGCCCGTTCGCGTGGCCAAGTCCCAGGCGTAAGCTCTGGACATGCCCTCAACATAGGCTTTGGTGCCCAGTTCATCTTCTGATCCGGACGGGCCGAAGATGCGGAGCGGGGTATATCTGCCCGAAAGCCAACCTCCGACGTGGAGGCCCATGAAGTCTCCAACGTGATCAACATGCAAATGGCTGAAGAAGACCTTGTCGATCTTTGCGAAGTCCGGTCGCAGCGAGAACAGGTTTCCCGTTGCGCCAGTTCCTACGTCAAACAAAAAGACGTCCCCATTCCCAAGTTCCACATAAAACGAAATCGAAACGGCTGCCTTGGTTTGGTTTGGCATCCCCGTCCCCAATGCCGTGATACGCATCTCATCCTCGCCGAGGATTTCAGTGTTGGGAAAGTAAGACGCGGGATATACACCGTTTTCGATATCAGTGGCACTCCGACCCGTCGGCAAGGCGTTTTGCGCCGTTGCTGTACCAGCCAGCGTCATGCCTAATGCCATCAATGTACCGGCTGCGGTTTTCACTAAGTTATTCATTGATCCCCCCTTCAAAGCGAATCCTCGTAAGAGAACACGAAACCGTGAACCTCTTGTTCACCATAGACATCTCTACGGTAGTTCCATAGACTGCTCTATGTCAAATAAAGAATGCTGTAATCTGAATGTCAGAAACTGTCACCCGAGCTTCACCCAAAAACGCCGCGACCAAGGAAGACTGGATATTGCTGGCCTACAAAGTTCTCAACGAGGGCGGCGTTTCCGCGATAAAGGTCGTGCCAATGGCAAAGCGACTGAACCTGACAAGCGGCAGCTTTTACTGGCATTTCAAGAACGTCCGTGAGCTTTTGGATGAGGTTCTCAGATATTGGGAGCAGGAACTGACTGACAAAGTGATCGCAAAGGCAAAGACATTTGGCGGCCCACCGGAAGACCGCATTCTTCTTCTTATGAAAAAGGTCATTGAAGAGGACGCCGCCTTGCCAGATCACGCTGTCTCAGTGTGGGCGAATACCGATGAGAAGGTAAGAGAAGCTTATCAAAGAACCATCGGCAAACGATTCCAGTTCGCCGCCTGGATGTTTGAACAGGCCGGGTTTTCGAAAGAAGAAGCGAAAGCGCGTGGAAGATTGATGGTTACTTCGCTAATGGGAGACTCTTCGACCGGTCTGAAAGCGCAAGGCGATTGGGAAAAGGTTATAGAGCGGGAACATGCAATTCTTGTCGGAAAGTAGAAGATAGAACAAGAATGTTGCCCGGCATTTTAAGTTTGCTCGAAACGGACCGCCAGTTTTTATTGCCCTGTAGAAACAGCACACGCAACAATGCCAGAAGCCGACGTTCAGTCTGTGACCATCAAGGTCCGCTTCGTCCTGTGTGGATGGCTCCTGCAA
The DNA here is from genome assembly GCF_059613365.1 of Ruegeria sp. BHSA163. Classification (NCBI taxonomy): domain Bacteria; kingdom Pseudomonadati; phylum Pseudomonadota; class Alphaproteobacteria; order Rhodobacterales; family Roseobacteraceae; genus Ruegeria; species Ruegeria sp. BHSA163. Next base: position 86 of record NZ_JBXWSJ010000089.1, on the reverse strand, counting down.
AGCAAGACATTTTTGTGAGGGGTGTGTGGTCAGAAGCGGTCTTGTGTCCGGCCTGTTTGCGCGGTGCGTCTGACCGCTGGCCCTGA
>NZ_JBXWSJ010000088.1:0-10710 GCF_059613365.1 Ruegeria sp. BHSA163 | reverse complement strand
GATTGCCGAAAATCAAAACTTGGTTGGCAGGAATCGACATTCCGACTTTTTCCGCTCCTGCAGCATGATCCACCCGGGCAAACACCGTGGCGCCAGCGTTATTCACGGCTGCTTCAAGGGCGTCCATCGCCTCGGTTACAGACTTGTCTGTGCCAACCTTTTTGATGTCGTCAGCAAGGGCCGTTACTGCATTCCCCAACGTCAGAAAAACAGCCAAAATCACACTGCGCATTTTGTTATCCTTTCGCTAAAATTTACTCAAAATTTCACAGGTCTTAGCCAATCTACAATCACAAGTCTGGCATCGGCGAGGCTTTGCCGTTATTGGTGCGCCAGCAAAGGACGCAGACATGCTGAAAACACGTATCATCCCTTGTCTCGATGTCGCAGACGGCCGAGTAGTCAAGGGTGTCAACTTCGTCGGCTTGCGCGATGCGGGCGATCCGGTGGAGTCAGCCAAAGCTTATGATGCTGCGGGCGCAGACGAAATCTGTTTTCTGGATATCCACGCCACTCATGAAAACAGGGGCACAATGTTCGACGTGGTACGACAAACTGCTGAACAGTGTTTTGTGCCACTAACAGTCGGTGGCGGTGTACGGACCAAGGAAGACGTGAGGGCCCTGCTGCTCGCGGGTGCCGATAAGGTTAGTTTTAATTCGGCCGCAGTAGCAAATCCCGACGTGATTGCAGAGGCCACGGACCAGTTTGGCAGCCAATGCATTGTCTGTGCCATTGATGCCAAGACAGTCGGCCCGGGCAAGTGGGAAATATTCACCCATGGCGGACGCAAGCCGACGGGTATTGACGCTGTCGCATTCGCCAAAGAGGTAGCGGCCAAGGGAGCAGGAGAAATCCTGCTGACTTCCATGGATCGCGACGGCACTAAGTCCGGGTTCAATCTGCCTTTGACGCGCGCCATTTCCGACGCAGTTGATATACCAGTGATCGCCTCAGGCGGCGTCGGCAATCTGGATCATCTTGTGGAGGGCGTCACCAAGGGTCGGGCGAGCGCGGTATTGGCAGCCTCGATCTTTCATTTCGGGGAATATACAATACGGGAAGCCAAAGAATACATGGCCGCCGCAGGCATACCAATGAGGCTGAAATGAGCATTCTTAACGATTTGGCCGCGACCATCGAGGCGCGAAAAGGCGCTGACCCCAAATCAAGCTGGACAGCACAACTTCTGGCGAAAGGGCCTGAAAAATGCGCCGAGAAATTCGGTGAAGAGGCGATCGAAGCCATCATCGAAGCCATCAAAGGCGACCGTGATAATCTAACTAGTGAAGCTGCGGACGTGTTGTATCATTTGTTGGTTATGCTTGCGTCGCGGGATGTTTCACTGGACGACGTTTTGGCTGAACTGAGCCTCCGACAAGGCACCAGCGGAGTTACGGAAAGAGCGTCTCGATCGCAGCGGTAACGTGCCGGGTTTCGTCAATCAACTTAACGTCTTATAGTGCCGATCCTAAGCGCCCGAAACACAGGACAGATCAAAGGACGAGGGAATGATCAAACCTCTTGCCCATGTGCTGACAATGCTTGCATTGCTGGCCCTTACCGCATGTTCTACGCCTCGTCCGGCCAATGAAGGCGATGTGCAAAAGCTTGCCATCGAGATTCAGGCGCTTGGGCCTGAAATTGATCCGCAGGAAGCACAACGCGCGGCCAGAGTCGCCTACGCCTATACTGCTCAGCTTGCGCAGGAATATCAGATCACTGATCCGCCTCTCATTCATAACGCCAAAGTTAACAAAGGCCTACGTCCCCGTGGTCTGTGCTGGCACTGGGCCGAGGATATCGAAAGGCGCCTCAGGCAGGAAAACTTTGAGACGCTGACAATGCATCGCGCTATCGCAAATGCGGATAACCCGTTCCGAATAGATCACAGCACAGCAATCATCAGTCGTAGGGGAGACTCGATGTACCAAGGGGTCATCTTGGACCCCTGGCGTTATGGGGGAGAATTATTCTGGGCTCCTCTGGCAGAAGACTCCCGCTACGAATGGGTGCCACGCGAAGTTGTACTGGAAAAACGGCGGCTGGACCAAGTAGCCCGACTTGCGCCGCTGGTCATTGAGTAAAAGTTTATAGTTTCGAAGAGATCACGCCGGTTGCGAACCCACCCATTCGAAGTTCCCCGAACAGTCGTTGATATTCAATTTTGGGACAGTGGTTCATAATAACATCGACCCCACGTTCGCGAGCTGTATCCGCAGCTTCTGGGTGACTTATACCAATTTGCATCCAGATCGTTCTTAAATGTTGGAAGCAGGCCAGCGCCTCGTCCACAATAGGCGGGACTGCTTCGGACCTCCGAAAAATGTCCACCATGTCTACAGGCTGAGATATGTCCGACAATGCCCCTTGCACTGTTTGACCGAATAGTTTCTTTCCCGCATGGCCTGGGTTTACCGGAATTACTGTGTAACCTTTTAGCGATAGATACCGCGCTACGTAGTAACTCGGCCGAACCGGGTTCATCGAAACACCGACCATAGCTATGGTTTTTGTGCGTTGCAGGACCCGTTTTAAAAACTCATCGGAATAATTTGTCATACCAAGACACTACGCGTTGCCATTTCAAGAAAAAAGCGCTCAGGAGGTTCCTGAGCGCTAGTTGTTGGAACGAGGGACAGTGAAATGACCCGCGGCAGTTCCGTTCCGCGGTCACTGTGACATTTAAGCACGAGTTTGGTAAAAAAAAGAGGGTGCGCGCATTTTTGTGATGACAAGCCGCGAATGGCGAAAAAACGCCTACCCCTGATACAGGACGGCGGGCCAGTGTTGGTCAGCCTGGCGGATATACCTTCCTACATTCTTTGCCCAAACTTTTTCAACCTTGGCAGAGTGAGTCAGATACAAGCGGCCATCAATGATTTTCCAAGCTTTCGGGTCAGAACTCAGCAATTCTCCCTTGGCCATGGCATAGGCGCAATACCCGCCATATTGAGGCGCAAAAGCACGAGGATTGCGCTCAAAACGGTCAAGATTTACCAAAGAATCAAAACGCCATTCAGCGCCTTTCCACATCAGCGAAAACCGCTTTTGCCCGATAACCGGTCCGGAAGTCCGGAAATAGGACACGGCATCATAGCCCGATACAGCGTATCCGTTACCGGCAAAAAACATAGGAAGAGTTTTAGCCCGCACCATGGGTGTAATTATCGAGCAAAACATTCCGGCAAGAAAAACTCTTCGTGGCAGCATATGCAAATCTTAGGCTTCTTATTGAAGGCTCTAACATGCCTGCATTACGAACTTACCGAAACCCCACCTGACAGGGTTGTGAACATCTGTGCCAACTTGGAGAGTTAGTCGAAGACATCCTCGATCACATCCCAAGCTTCATCCAGCACCCGCGAAAACAGGCCCTTTTTCTTTTTCTTAGGCTTTCGATGCCCTTTCTTTTGAAGATCCTGTCGCGTCGAAGCTTTCGCTAGTTTGGCTTTAGGCATCATCTTTAAGTCGTGCAAAGGCGCGCCGCAGCTGGCGCAGCTCAGCTCATGCTGTTTCTTGCCTCGCAGCACAAGGGCAGCTCGGGTACCGCAATAGCAGCAGGTAGCAATTTTATGAGGAGCGGAAATGGCGGCCTCCTATTAACCGTTTAACGACGTATATAGGGAAATTGCGGCGGCATTTGAGACATTCAATGATCCAAAACCACCGGCCGCGTCAATTTTGACCAATTGGTCGACGGTCTCTTTTGTTTTTTGCCTCAGGCCCGGCCCCTCGGCACCTAATACAAGCGCGATGGGAAGGTCGCGTTTTCCTTCCAAGGCCGCCTCGATTGTCTGTTCGGCTTCTCCGTCTAACCCCAACACAAAAAAACCCATTTCCTGCAATTTCACAATTGCGTCAGCAAGGTTGCGTACCCGTAAGTAGGGTTGCCGCTCTAACGCTCCACTGGCAGTTTTCGCCAACGCCCCCGTTTCAGGAGCAGAATGGTGACGCGTCCCGATAACAGCGCTGGCCCCCAGCACTTCGGCTGAACGCAATATTGCGCCGACATTGTGCGGGTCTGTTACACGATCCAATAGCAATACCCGGGGGGTTTCTTGGCCAATACAGTTTTCAGCCAGCCCTCCCCAATCCAAGGGTTTAACTTCGAGTGCCGCACCTTGATGTACCGATGCCGGATCAATCGGCGCAGTGAACTTGCGAGGATCAGCCATTTCTGCATCGATGCCGGCGATCGCAATTGCCTCAGTCAGCTTGTCCCGCGCGTTCCGAGTCACGATCAGGCGCAGTTTCTGGCGCTTTGGATTCATTAGGGCATCACGCACGGCGTGCAATCCGAACAACCAGACAGTTTCTGAGGCGGCGGCCTTTCGTGCCTGTTCCTTCTCGACTACCCATTTGGGTTTCTTCATTTCTGGGCCTCCGGGCCGGGAAATACGTTTCATGCGTCTCAGCGGAATTTTCCTGTTGACGCTTCTTAGGCGCGCTAGTAATCACGCCTCCACGTCAGGTGCAACGCCTGATCGTGGGCGACAGGCCGCAAGGTGTGGCAGGGGACTGTAACTCCCTCGCGGAGACGCACGCCTGGTTCGATTCCAGGGTCGCCCACCACTCAACCTCTCCGACATACCGGTTCTTGGACCTGTCGTAAATTGTGCCGACAGTTCAAAGTCTTGCGTGACTATCGGTCAAACGGAGACATGTGAAGGGAGACATTCTGGGCCCAATTCGGCCACCAGTCTCTGCCGGGCAAATTCGTCTTACGAGTTTTGCGAAGGCTTAAAGCGTCGCGATAAGCGCGCGCTGGTCATCCCACGAGATTGGAAGCCTATGGGTCATTATCCAGGTCGACGTGAGCCCCATCGGCTGCTTGCCTGCCAGAATGTCGCGCGTGATATCCGGCGCATGGAAGGCAAATTCAAGCACCTGTTGCACGCGCCTCCGAGTGGTCCCTTCGCTATCGGCGATTTCGGCAATAGTCTTGCCCGCCTTGATCTGCTCTAGCCAGGCATGGCCCCGTGCCACGTTGGCGATCAACACGTCGTCTCGCCTTGCCGATGGTGCATCCATGGCAAACCGGATCTCGACACCACGCCGTTTCAGTGTGAATGGTGCGTCGAAGGTCGTGTCGAAGGGTTCGAAGAGTTCACGTTCGATGCCCAGGCTGCATGCCACGGCAGCAACATCCATCTCGATGCACATGCGCGCGTCATTGAGCGTGACGGATGTGACGGCGCCAAGCATCCAGCTCTGATCGTCAAGTGTTGCAGCCATCGCTTTGTGTGCATCCGGGTCAGGCAGCCGCGACGTCAATTGTTCGGCACAGGATTTGAGATGCCGTTGAAGTGCCGTGCCAACAACCCTTTCCAACTCTTCGGCTGGCAACCGCCACCCCCTGCCCTTCGCGTCTTCCTTTTTGCCAGCGATCAGGTCGTGCGAGATGTAGTAGCGGTACCGCTTACCCTTCTTGTTCGCATGACTGGGAGATAGCCGACCACCCCTCTCGTCGAAGAGCTTGCCTGCGAGCGGCGATGGGGCTGTCTTCCGGGACCGAGGCCCCCGAGGGTTCACTGAATTCTCTTTCAGCATTGCCTGAACACAATCCCATCGTGCCGGTTCAATGATGGCCGGATGCTGCCCCTCGTAGGCTTTGCCGTTGTGGGGGATGCGACCAGCATAAATGGGGCTGGTCAGGATGTGATGAATGTGGCCCCGGGAGAGCACATTGCCCCCGCGCCAGTCCCCAGATCTGGTTTTCCGTCGCCGTGACCGTATGCCTGCGCGTTCTGCCTCACGGGTGACAACATTGAGTGCGCGATGGGTCTCGTAGAGATCGTAAAGGGAACGGATGGACTTGGCTTCGTACTCGTTGATCTTCAACGCCCGGCCCTCTGCGTCATAGCCAAGCGGCACACCACCGCCCATCCAAAGGCCCTTCCTCTTTGAAGCCGCGATTTTATCCCGAATGCGCTCCGCCGTGACTTCGCGTTCGAATTGGGCAAAGGAAAGAAGTACATTCAGTGTCAATCTTCCCATGCTGGTGCCGGTGTTGAAGCTTTGGGTCACCGAGACGAACGAAGCCTCGGCCTTGTCCAGCCGATCCACCAGTCGTGCGAAGTCTGCCAACGACCGGGTCAGGCGGTCAATCTTGTAAACCACGATCTGGTCCACTTGTTTCTCGTCGATATCCTGCATCAGCCGTTGAAGTGCGGGACGATTCATATGACCACCGGAGATGCCACTGTCGTCATACGCACGGTCAATAAGTTCCCAGCCTTCGTGGCGTTGGCTGGCGATATAGGCTTGGCAGGCCTCCCTCTGGGCATCGAGCGAGTTGAAGTCCTGCTCCAGCCCCTCCTCGGTGGACTTGCGGGTATAGATGGCGCAGCGGATCCGGCGCATGTCAGGTACCGCGATTTTTTGTTAGACCGAAGAACCGCGGGCCGCTCCATTTGGCCCCAGTGATGTGCCGCGCAATCGCCGATAGAGATGTGTAGGTCCTGCCCTCCAGGACATAGCCGTCCGCAGTCACCTCCACCCGGTACGTCCGCCCATTCCATTCCCGGACCAGAACCGCCCCATCACCGATGACTGGACCGGGTTTGGGCAATCCGCGGCTGTTCAGGGCCGCACGAAGCAATCGTCGAGTGGCCGCTGTGTGCCCACCGAGTTTGCGGCACTGCAGGTCATGGGCCAGGACGCGCCGCATAAATTGGATGGTTAGATGCTTCGGCGGCATTGCCTTGAAGGCCTTCCGCCACCTTACCTCGCAATCAGATCGTTCCAACCCTGTGATCTCGTTCAACTGGCCCAGGAGATTACCTGGCCTAGCTGGTCCGTTCATTTGCCCGCTGCCCGCTTGACAATCCGGTAGATCGAGCCGTTCCGACCGGATCGTCGCTCGATTGCTTCCCCCGCTTTGCGCAGCCCTGAGATGGCCGCCCGGGCTGTGTGCGGTTGCCAACCGAAAATCTCCTGAAGCTCTGCGATGGACGCGCCCGACGTGCGTCTCAGTAGTTTGCGGAGCTGCTCGGGACGCGAAGAGTACGCTTTAAGTGTATATTGAAGAGGCTTGGAATCTTTTGGTTTATTCGTCTCGGCAGTTCGAACCATTTTCTTCTCCACTCAAGTGGCACCGGCCAATCCGGCGCCTTGTACTGAGTGGAGCCCGGTTATCCGGGCGGAGGACAAAAGTAGATCGGCGACGTCAGTGACGCTCGACTTGCCGGTGAAGTCCAGTGGAAAGTCACAGAACCGGCGAAGACTACTGGTAGAGGACGGCGAACGGCGGTTACCGTCCGCCCAACTCTCAAATGTCGATCTTTTCAGCGATACTCAGCGCGTCTTCCAACTCAACGCCAAGATATCGAACTGTGCTATCGACCTTGGTGTGGCCGAGCAAAAGCTGCACCGCGCGCAGATTGCCGGTTTTCCGGTAGATCAGTGCCGCTTTGGTGCGTCTCAGGGAATGCGTGCCGTAACCGCTTGGATCCAGACCAATCGCCGACACCCAATCGCGCACCAGGCGCGCGTACTGTCGTGTCGATATATGCGGTCTTTCGTGGAAACGGCTTGGGAAAAGAAAAGTGCATCCAAGCATCTCCGGGCAACATACCCAGGTCCAGATGGACTCGCGCGTGTTCTCCGAAACCTCGAATTGGACCGGCCGCTGGGTCTTGCTCTGGACAACCGTCACGCGTTCGCGGACCCGATCACCAATCACAAGATCAGCGACATTCAAACGAACGAGGTCGCAGCCTCGCAGCTTGCTATCGATCGCAAGATTGAAGAGTGCCAGGTCCCTGAGATTGCCAGAGAGTTCAAGCCGGGCGCGGACGGCCCAAACCTGCTTCGCGAGAAGCGGGCGTTTCTGACCGATAAGGCGCCCCTTGTTCCACGGCGGGCGTTTCGGTGTGGCAGCAGGAAGTTGAATCATGGACATTGGTTGTCCTCCATCCTTCCCCCCCTCTCCAGGCACCGACACCGTGTCGACCGACTGACTGTATCAAGGAGCCAAATGGCAGGTTTCGTCGGCACACCCGACGTTCGCGACGCGCGCAGCGAATGCCTGCAGAGAGCCCAAAGCGGACGTTCAAACAAACTTTGGATATGGGTGTAACTGTCGTAACCTTCAGCGAACGTTGCGTTCGGCTGAAGCCAATGTCGGCGTTGGGCCTTAAGATAAATAGCCGGTATCGGTGGAAACAACGTGTTTCAAAGTGAATAATAGCACTCCGAATGCGTTTCTGGGCGCTGTCCGTGATCATTTCGGTGATAAGCTCGAATTAATCGGAGATGAAGAGAACCAATGGAAAGACGCCTAGCTGCCATACTCGCCGCGGACGTAGTCGGCTACAGCCGTTTGATGGGCGCAAACGAAGTCGCCACCTTGGCTGAGATGCAAGAAATTCTCGCCAAAGTATTCGATGAAGAAATCGACAAAGCTGGCGGCCGCATCGTAAAGCTTATGGGGGACGGCATTCTTGCGGAGTTCGCAAGCGTTGTAAGCGCGTTGGAATCCGCGCTCGTCATTCAAGAGGCAATGGCCAAAAGAAACATAGGCGTTCCAGAAGATCGGCAGATCCATTTCCGTATCGGCATCAACATGGGCGACGTGCTCTTTGAGGGCGGAGATATATTCGGCGACGGCGTCAATATCGCGGCCCGCATCGAAGCGCTGGCTCAACCCGGCTGCATTGCCGTTTCTGGGATCGTTCGCGATCAGGTAGGTAACAAGATCGGTATCACTTTTGATGCCGCAGGCGAACAGCTGCTGAAGAACATCGATAACGCAGTTCCAGTTTTTCACGTTCGCCCTCAAACTGGTGATGTTCAGCCTGCAATAGTAAGTGCTTCTAGCCATCCCACAATCGCGGTTCTTCCCTTTGAGAACATGAGTGGTGACCTCGAACAAGAGTATTTTGCTGACGGTATCACTGAAGATTTGATCACGGATCTTTCAAAGCTTTCGGGTCTCTTTGTAGTTAGTCGAAACTCAGCTTTTGTATACAAAGGCCGACCGTCGAAACTGCAGGATGTCGCTCGAGACTTGGGCGTACGCAATATTCTTGAAGGCAGTGTTCGAAAATCTGGTAACCGCCTCCGCATTACAGCGCAATTAATCGACGGTGTAACTGGCGGGCACCTTTGGGCAGAACGCTATGACCGTGACCTATCTGACATTTTTGCCCTACAGGACGAGATAACAAATATAATAATTGATCAATTGCAGGTTCGGCTTTTTGACTCTGATATCGCTGAAAGTGCACCTACGGAAAGTGTGGATGCCTACAATCTTTATTTAAAGGGGCGACGCTACTTTCATATGCGTGCCAGAAATTATCTTGAAAAGGCACGTACGCTTTTTCTTGAAGCAGTGCAGCACGACCCTGACTACGCCCGCGCTTACGTGGGGTTGGCTGAATGCGAAGCAAGGCTCAACGATTGGCACGGCACGAATTTCCCCTCTGAAGATATTGTCAGCATGGCTCAACGCGCCATTAAGCTAGATCCAAACTTGGCAGAAGCACACGCCTCCCTCGGACTGGCTTCGCAGATTGTCGGAAAGAATGAGGCCGCGGTCACAGCCTATCGCAGGGCGCTGTCGCTTGATCCACTTTGTTATGATGCGCACCATAATTTTGCCCGCTATCATCGCGGTCAACTGGATCATAAGCAGAGCGCCTATCATTTTACACGAGCCCTTGAAATCAAGCCTGACGATTATCGGTCACCACTTCTACTTCTTGCCGACCTCACCGAACTCGGACGGTTCGACGAACGTGACCTTTACCTCAACATGGGTCTTAAACGGGCTGAAGAAGCGGTAGAACGAAATCCCGACAACCCTGATCCACTCGAATTATCAGCGTCCGTTTTGGCTAGCCTTGGAAGGATTGATGAGGCACGCGCGTGGTTGAGTCGAGCTCTTTCAATGGAATCCCACAGCTATTCGACAGATGGATACAACGTGGCCTGCGTTTATGCTTTGATCGGTGAAACCGAAGAAGCATTAGATTGCCTTGAGAAGGTTTATCCGAGTCTTGGCCCCGTTCAACGAGACTGGATGCGAAATGATCCAGATTTCCTCTCTCTTCGCAGTCATCCTCGGTTCCAATTGTTGTTGGACACCGCACCAAAGACGGACGCCTAGGCTTTCGGTAAGTCCATTATCAATTCATGGCACTTAACCCCACCATGCTGTGATGCCGAAGGCATTGCGAGCCTGTAGCAGACCTTAGCGCATTGCAACGTTGGGTCTGCTATCTGATCCTTTGCGGGCATCTGACAAAATCACTCAGATGACCGCGTTTAGCCCAAGTCGGACCTGATGTCGCATTCTATTCAATCTCGACAATGAATGCGGTGTGGGAGCCGCGACCATCGTTCCAATAATTTGGGTCGCGTGTGTGCTCGGGAACGCCGAAAAAGTGGGCATATCCTTCGTTGCCTTTGTAATTGTTGGGTTCGCCCTTTGACCACCGCGTATATGTCAGTGGTTCACCTGTTATCCAAACCCAACCGCCAGATGGCTCGTTGCTGCCAGGTAGTTGATAAAGCCCGAAAGCTGGGCCCTGTATATTTCCACTGCTACCTTTGCGAAAATAGCGTTTATCATTCTTAATAAGGTTGTAAATGAACTGGTTTTCTCTGGCGTTGCCGATTGTTGCCAAGTGTCCTCCCATCTCATTTGCGAACTCGCTTGAAGTAAAAAAATCCTTTCTGGACGACCGCACTGCCAGGTAC
>NZ_JBXWSJ010000087.1:0-10739 GCF_059613365.1 Ruegeria sp. BHSA163 | reverse complement strand
GCGGATGATCTCGGGACTGGTTTTGAAGTACTTGAAAGAGGCAGGTTTGGTCATTCCTAAACGCTACGCAACCGCCCTGCCCTGCTCAAGCAAAGTTCTTCTGACAAGACCGTGTAGATTGTCCGATGGCACCAAGCGACCGACTGTCAGTTGCTCCTGCAGCCTTTCCAGTTCACCACGGATTGTATCCGGAAAGTCTATTGCCAAGAAGACACGCATGTTCGCTTCCAAATTTGTATAAACGACGGCGAGCAGAATGCGACCGAGCTGGCGTCGGTTCTTCAACCCCGTTCTTTTACAATTCTCTTAAAATCCGACGGCGACATTCCAGACCATTTTCGGAAGGCCCTCGAAAACGCCGTGGAGTCTGAGTATCCAAGCCGCAGTGCGGTCTCACCAACGGACTTCCCTATCCGGCTCGATTCGGATTTCCTGGCACCTTCGTTGCACCGACATTCACCATGCCAATGCCGACAAGCAGCAGCATTAGTCCAAGCATCTTTCGGCTCGAGACCTCCTCTCCAAGAAAAACTGCCGTCATCACGACAATAAAAAACGGCGTCAATTGGAGGAAGACACCGGCGCGCGCAGCTCCGAGTTGCCTGACACCTGTACTCCAGGCGCAGAACGCGACCACCGACGCGCCGACGCCAAGATACAATCCCGAAGCAAGGATCTCCGGCACAAGCACGTTGGGCACGGTTAAATTACCTCGCCATACCGCCAGAGGTGTCATCAAACAAAGACCGCACCAGACGACTGCGGCCATGCAGGGAGTAGGAGCAAGGGGTAATCGCAGGCGGTTGAGACAAACGGTAAATAGCGCCCATGCGAGAGCTGCAAATAAGACAAATATCGGTCCGGTCAAGAGGCTAAAACCACTGGTCATATCGGCGTATGTAAAGAGTACCATTCCGACACCGCCGAATGCGACGAGGCCACCAACTATCTCAAGGAGATCCAGTCTGCGCCCGCGCCAGATTCTTGCGATAATAAGGATGATTATTGGTGAAAGTCCGAAGATCAGCCCCGAGACTGAGGCGGGTGTCTGTTTTAGGCCAACGTAAAGCAGCCAGTTGAACAATACGATTCCGAACGACGCCAAAACTATAAGCTCGGGCATGTGCCTTTTGTACGAGAGTAGAATATCCCGCCAGTTCAGGATAATGACTGGCAGCAAGGTTATCGCCGCAACAAACCAGCGCAAGTAATTCAAGTCGAAGGGTTCGATTGTTCCGTGTAGTGCCCGCCCGACGATGAAGTTGCCGGCCCAGAGCAGCGGGGCGAGAACAACAAAGAGCAAAGCGGATCTGTCAGAAATACCTTTGCGCATAACGAATGCCGTCCGAAAGGCGCCGATATCAATAGAACGAAGGCTAGAGACCGAAGCAAAATTGGGTCACCTTCGCAACCGGCCAAAATAAAAAAGGATTAAATTTTAAGACAGTTTCGTGATTTTGGATTTAATGGTAGCGGTCAACTCGGCGTTGCATTCGGGTGCAATGACCCAAGATAACTACAAGTGTATGGATCATGCTTGCTGCGAAAGCGGGCGTGGTAATTGAAGCCTGATGAATCATTGAGACCTCCTGTGGGTGACCCTACGTTAACCCAGATCGATGAGGGCCTCTGTGAACTAGGACACAAACGATTGGCGCTGACGCAAACGGATACTAGCTCCGAGTACCCGTTTTGGGCTCGAGGCAGCCGTTCAGCAGAATTCAGTGAATGTCTGCTGTGCGGACTTTTCAGTGTTTCCTTGCCGTCTCCCAAATGACTTACGCCGGATCGATCCGTTACTCAGTCCAAGTCGCTTTGGCACGCAGCAGCATCGGTTTCGCCCTTCCGATCCCAAGTGCCATCAGAACAGTTGCAAAAACAAAATACCCCGCAATAGCGATGAATTGACTTTCCAGTCCAAAACCCAGGTCAATCATCAGCCCTGTCAGGCCCGGACCGATGGCCGATCCCAATACCATCACTGCAGCCGCCATTGCCTTGATCGAGCCGATATGGGCCGTTCCGTAGAAATCCGCCCAGAAGGCGTTGGGCAGAGTCGTATTTGCTCCCATTGTCAGCGCGAGGAAAAAGAAGCCGAAAAACATTGCAATCGGTTCCGATGCAGCAGCGAATATGAGAAAACTAACGACCATCGGTAGTTGGTAGAAGGGCGTCAGGCGGGCAGTGCCAAACCGATCCAGCGCCAAGCCCGAAAGCACCATGGCTATGATCGACATCAGCGTGTAGAGCGGAAAGAACGACACCAGTTCCATGTGGCTCCAGCCCTTTACATCGGCGAGGTGAACCTGATGGAAGAACAGGGCGGTGTTGAAAGCGGACAGTCCCAAAATCGCTGGCACCATGACCCAGAACAATGGGTTCCGCAGCGCTTGGCCGCGGGTCCAGTGCAATCCTTGCATACCCACATTGCCCGTACTTTGCGCTAACCGTTTGGGTGTGCGCTCCTTCCCAAGCAACCAACCCAGCACCGGAACACCTACAAGGCAAAGTACGGCCCCCGTAAGCCAAAGGTATCGCCAGTCTATGATTGTCATCAACGCCACGAACAGGATGGGGAGAAAAGCCTCGCCAAAGGCAAACCCCAGTGACGCCGTCGACAGGGCCCGTCCGCGCGTTGCCACGAACCAGCGCGCCATAGCGACCACGGCGATGTGGCTACTCATTCCCTGTCCGAAAAACCGCAAAAAGAAAACCACCAAGGGCAGTACCCAAGCCAACCGGTTCAGCGCCATAGCCATACAGGCTGCTGCAAGCCCGATCAGAACCACCGGCCCGAGAACGCGAACTCGGAAAATGTCGGTCAATCCGCCTGCCCAGACCATCGCCAAGGCCGATACGGTCGTGCCAAGCATGTAAATACCGCCCCATTGGCCGTGGCTCAGGCCGAAAGCTTCCCGGATTTCACCTGCGAAAATCGAAATAAAGAACGTCTGCCCAAAACTGGACATGAACGTCATTAGTGCCCCGGCGGCGAGAAAGGGAGCATTCTGGACAAGGAAACCGGCGACTTTCATACACCTCGCTTGCCCGCCATGGAGTTGGACTGCAAGCTCAAATATTCTGCAGGGTCTAGCAAGAATGTAAGGTCCGCTTTGGGCTCAAAGCAGCCGTTCGCCGCAACCCTTACAAACGACTGCTTCGCGGACAAATCGGATGTCGTTGAAAGTCGCGTGACAACATACGGAAAGATATCGAGGAGAACAATTATTATCTTTCGAGCTCTGCCAAAATTATGAGTAAAGAGGGCGCTTGGGTTTCGGATGTTTGTCCCATTCCACCCTTGTGAATTCCCGCATTCTCCCAGAAATCGACAAATTTTTGTTCGATTCAACTTTTAACAGGGTTTCTGCACCGACGTGAGGTTACTTGTGAATGGCAAGCAGGCCGCGCCATATCCCCCTTGGTACATGCGCCGGCCTTTGGCTGACGTGCTTTAGCGGGCTCTTGTGGTCCGCCGATCAATTAGCGGCGCAGGCGTTTTTTGAGGAAATGCAGCTGGTGAATATTGAGGTAGGTGGTCTTTCCTCTCTTGCCCGAAGCATGCAAAACGGATCCGGTGGACTGTCAGACGGCTCAAGGTACTCGTATGATCGCTACTACAGCAATTATATACCTATACCCGATCTACGTTTCACAATGTTATCGCCGATCAATTCCGACTTTGGAATTCTTTGGGGTTTCGGCACAGGCGAAAGTGGCGACAAGTACCGAATTGACCCGAGTCTCCAGATTGGGTTCTTGTACATAGAAACGCTCGGAGACAACGAATGGCTGTCACTTTTAGTCTCCACGCGCCTTTTTGGTTACCTGCGTGAGAAATCCTGCACGGCAAATTATGGTGCCGTTGGGGGCATACAAACCGTCAATTGTCGGATGGCAGACAGCCTGATGGCGCCTTCCGAAACACTCGAATACCTTGAGAATCGCGCGCCGCAAGATCAGTTTACTGTATCGCTGCGCTACCAGTTCAGGTTCTAAATAAAACGGCCGGGTACTACCCCGGCCGCTTTAAACCCAAAGAAACTCCCTAGTCCGGAATGAAATCGGGTGAGACCGCCCTGCGTAGGGAGACTTCACCAACGCCGTACACAGAGCTGCGCGTGCACGCGTTATTTACTGTCTTAGTGCATGAAGCGCCAAAATCGCTGATCGTATCCGTCCGTGCCGTTTGTAACAGGCGGTCAACGACAAGTTCACCGGCATTGTCTTGGTTAGACAGGTAATTCTGGTGCTTACCACCAACCATTGCGGCGATACCAGCAACATAAGGCGCCGCAAAAGAAGTACCTGCGAAGCCCATCTCTGCGCTGTTTACGCGAGCGACGAGGAACATGTCCTGAACCATCGTATTTCTACCGGCGATCGCCGAGTAGTCGGCAATGGTTGTAGGACTCAACTCAAGGTTCGCTGCGACCAGGTCACCATTTTCGTCGTATGCGTCACCGGCTACGTAGTTCGTAGGAGTCCAATCCAGAGCTCCAACGAACAACGCATTTGGCGCTCCGACAAGCGCTTGGTTGAGAGTATCCACATGTGGAGATGGGATGATACCCAAATTGATCGTTCCCGTATCGACTTCCTGGCCGTATAGGTTCCCGGCGGCTTTTACGAATATGTCATTCCCTCCGTTCCAGGCTTCGTCAGCCAGAGAGTCCCAGAGGGTATTGCCGAAGGAATAATTTGCGTCGACTACAGTTCCTTCTGGATCAAACAGGCCAAAGCTCATGTTGACAACCTGAACGGCCGCGCCGGAAGCGTAATGATTGCTGATGACGCCTGACCTGTCTCGACCTCTGACAGCTGACGGTTGGTCAACATTCCTATACGACGCACCGGGAGCGACCAAGCGTGACTGGAGGGAGGTCCACTCACCGTGGGTTAAAGTCTGTGTTTGGCCGACTAGATTTCCCTCGAAAGCGTTGCTTGAAAAGTTATCCAAAATTACCATGTGCGCACCAAGGCCAGTAATATTGTTCGAGAATGCCCAATCCACCTCGGGATGCATCCACCTATAATATTGCAGACCGATTTCTGGCTCTGGTTCGGGTTCCGGCTCCGGCTCCGGTGTCGGGTTGCATCGCGGACTTTTCGGGTTGCACGCGTCCGCTACGCCAGGCGTCAACGAAAGCAGCGAGAGCGCGAACGTTGAAACGATAAGCGTTTTGAAAATCGTCATAATCGTTCCTCCTAAAAGACGGATGGAAGCGTAACGTAATCGTGAACTCTGGCAAAAATTCTAGTGATTTTAGCAAGAAAAAGGCGGAAATGCGGCCAAAGTACTTTCTTTTCAGAAACAATTTACGGAGCCTCGCGAAACTGGTTCTAAAAACCTATTTAAGAACAATCGACGAGATTCGCGTATGATCGCTTTGGGCACGAAGCGGAGGTTCTCTGCAGCTTGCTCGAAGATCCACTTTGCGAACAAAGCGAACAGTCGAGCAAGTCCCGTCTTTCACTCCCCGCAGTTTAGTCCTTCCTAGCTGCTGCACCAAACTCAAATGAGTTACCCTAAATAGTCTTGAGGTATTCAAGCAGGGCAGACCGTTCTTTATCGCTTAATTCGTCACTGTAGGTGTGGCCCTGATTACCGTAGCCTCTCAACGTAGTGTCATAGATCATCCTTCGCCTATTTGGATCTGTTTCACTTTCTTGCCCGGCCGAAAGGACTTCAAAGCGCCAGCCCATCGTTTGGGGATCGTAATTTCGTGGATCAAACAGGTGCCGCCAGTACATCGGCCTCAAGATGCTAAGGAGTAAAGCCTCCATATTTGGCACTGAACCGTTGTGTAGATATGGTGCCGTGGCCCAGATCCCATCGAGTGGCGGTGCTATATAGCCAGGTGCAGGGTTGGCACTTTCAGTGTCTCCGTAAGGAGAACGCGCCACCCAGGCGTAGAACCGGTCACGCGATCCATCCGTTGCCTCAGTTGCATATGCGGGGTCAGTTCCAATTTCGGAAACCGGATAGACGCGATTTAGAAAGGTCTCATTTGCCCCGTACGTGCCGTGGCAAGCGCTGCACTCACGAAGAAAGATGCCCTCTCCCTCAGCTGCCAGCTCTACATCTACAGGATACGGGAAGACCGGGGCCTGCAATGAAGCAATGAAGGCACGAATGTCAGGCGCATAAAGCGTAAGCGTCTCCTGTGTGCTGTCATCCCCAAACCTCAGAAACCAATTATCAATACGAAGTTCCGCAGCATTCCAATCGAAACCCGAGATACTGGGTATACCCCGTCCGAACCGTTCCTCGCGCGCGACTTTCGCCGAGTTTGCGTCGAGAAGTGCGACGTGCACCCGTTCAAGCTGTCTGACGTCCCAAATTGAATCCTGCGGTGGTACCGTTGGAGGTGCAATGCCAATGCGTAAGAACAAGAACTGGAAACCAAGTTTGTTGCCATCTTCATCGCTTAAATGAGTTAGTAACTGCCAGGTCTCAGTGCGTGAATTAACATGGGCACCATGATCCTCGGGCAGCTCCAGTAACGCCTTCTTCATCGATAGCCATCAGACGAGAGTATTCCGCCAAATCGGCGGCAACGATGGTGGTAAGTCGACGTTGCATAAGAAACTGTCGCAGTCGGATACGCCTAATTCAACAGTTAAAATGTTGAACCCTACGCGATCGTAGGATTGGCCAATCCTAAACCAATACAGCTTAGGGCTCGAAGCAGTCGTTCGTCAGAATTCAGTGAATGTCTGCTACGCGGACAAAGCCGCCATTCGCTGCGCTGCTGGGCGGTTGGTCCAAATGAACGACTGCTGTGCGGATAATCCGGACGACGAATACTTGTTTGGTCGACGTCTTTTTTGATTTCTGATGTGTCAAGTTGGAACAGATTGTGATTACCTAACCGGGGGAAAAAGGGCATTTGCGTGGTCGACCGATCTTATCAGTATTGCAGGAGCCGTTGAACAAGGAACTTGTCATTGGAGCGTCGCCTTACAACAGTTTTTGTCGCAGATATCGTTGGGTACTCCCGACTAGTAGAAGACGACGAGGAAGGCACTCTGGAGCGTCTACGTCAGAGCCGAGTTTCCGTCGAAGCGAGTATTGCTAGCCACCACGGTAGGGTATTCGGAAGTGCTGGGGACAGTGTTCTGGCTGAGTTTAGTAGCCCGGTTGATGCCGTTCGATGTGCTGTCGAGATTCAACGGGAATGCTCCGAGCGAGACCACGGACTCGACCGGACGGGCCAACTGGTGTTTCGGATAGGAATCAACACTGGTGATGTTGTTGTCGACGGCCAGAACCTTCTCGGCGACGGCGTTAACGTTGCCGCGCGACTTGAGTCTCTCGCAGAGCCGGGTGGTGTACTTATAAGCAAGACAGTATTTGATTTTGTTTCTGGAAAAATAGACGTAGCACTGGTTTCGGAAGGGACAAAAAAACTCAAGAATATCGCCAAGCCTGTGGAAGTCTACGTTGTGGATATCAACGGCAAGCTCGAAGGTGTGGAAAAACGCACCTACTTGACCGACCCAGGAACGTATCGCTCGGCGATTGCCGTACTTCCCTTCGACAATATGAGCGCTGACCCCGAACAAGAGTACTTTTCGGATGGGCTGACAGAAGACATTATCACGGCACTGACGCAGTGGCGATCATTTCAGGTGATCGCGAGAAACTCGAGTTTCTCCTTCAAGGGCAAGAACATGGACATCAGGCAAGTCGCGTCAGAGCTTGGTGCTCGCTATATTCTGGAGGGAAGCGTAAGAAAAAGTGGTAACCGGGTGCGCATCTCTGCGCAACTGGTGGACGGCACTGATGGTCATCAAATCTGGGCGAACAAATACGATGGGGACTTAAGCGACATTTTTGAAGTTCAGGATGATCTCGTTCAACGCATTTCAGCTCTTATAGCACCGGAACTGACGAAAGCAGAATTAGAGCGCTCTGCAAATCGCCAGACCGAAAATCTGACAGCTTGGGATTACTACCTCCGCGGGATTTCCGCAGTTCGGCAACGCACCGCGGAAGGAAATTCCATTGCAAGGGATCATTTCTCCCGCGCTATCGAGCTTCAACCAGACTACTCAGATGCCTACAGCGGCTTAGCCAGGTCTTACAGTCAGGATGTGCTGATCGGTGCCACGGAAGATCGGTTTGCAACTGCAACAAAAGCAATGGACTCAGCTCAGAAAGCCGTTGCGTATGATGAGGCTTCAGCCACTGCTCACCATGAACTGAGTACTGCCTATCAATGGTTAAACCGTCCTGACGATGCTCTAGCGGAAGCTCGCATATCGGTCGAACTGAATCCTAATGACGCGTATGGTCTTCACGCACTGGGAAACAAATCGGATTTGTCTGGCGATCCCGACGGGATTGGCTATATGGAGCGGGCACAGAAACTTAACCCTGCTGATGCACAGTTGCCCTCTCAGCTGTCTTTCCTAGCGCGTGCTTACGTGAACCAAGGAGACTACTCTCGTGCTATAGACAGAGCCAAGCAAGCGCTGCGTCGCAACCCTGATTTTGCTCCTGCCTTATTCATTCTTGCAATTGCATATGGTCTGGCAGGGGAAAACGAAGAGGCCAGCAGGGCTTTGAAAAAGTGCGAAGAAGCCAGCCCGGGATTTATTCGTTCGCGGGAGCATTGGGCGCCGTATGTGTCTCCCAATAGTAACAAGTTGCTGCACCAAGGGCTAAAAAATGCAAGCTTGGAAAGGTGATGCGCAGCGTCGCGGACACTGACTTGGCCTGATAGGAGAGGAAACGGATGAACGTCCTATTTGGGCTCGATACGTTTTTCGGTTCTGTCAGACGAATTCGACCCAGTCTCATCTGGGACAGTTAAGCTGTCCTTTATGAAACGCCAAGATCGCGGTACTCCGAAAGAGCGGCGAAACGTATCAGCTTGAAGGTGTCTCTGTTAGTAAGAAATCCCTCCTGATTGAAGTGGCTGTAGACAGAAGAGTGAACTGCGGCGAATTTCTGCAAACTTCTCATACGCATCAACCGCTGCATCGCCCTTTCGCAATCAACGGCGCGTCACAGATAGTGGCGCTTGCCGATGATCTTCACAAACACTCCGCCGATAGGCCATTTCTCTTCTGATTATACCCGCAATCGCTAGAACTTTCTTCTCCGTATTCGCGAACGAAGTCACATCCTGGTAATTCGATAGTCCGGTCGCAGATTGCATAATCAACAAGAATGATCGAGAAGTTATACGGTCTTCCACTTTGCCATGATATTGTGGCGGGGATGAACACACATGCGAAAAATCTACTTTTAGATGCGGAACTCGGCGCTGAGCGGTCAATTGGATATGTCAGATGTGCGGTCGGCTTATCAATTTCGTTCTTCTTTTTCGTTGTCGTCGCTCCAACGCTCGAACAAGACAATCCAGCATTGAACGTGGCACCGTATTTTGTGTTTGTTTCAGCCGGTTACTTTGCCATCGGCTGCGTCACTTTATACGTCGTTCGTTCAAACTCGTTCCGTACCTGGATGACGTGGTTGTTTACCACCATGGATATTGTGTTTTGGTGGAGCCTGCTGGTGGCAACGGTGAAGATTATAGATCTACCGTGGAGCCAGATTATCATCGTGCCACCGGTACTTTTAGCCTTCGCCATATTGGCGCTCGTTGCGCTAAGGAATAATCCGAAGCTTCAGGTCTTTGCACTCATATTTGTCGTAATGGCGCTCATAAGCCTGTACTTCCTGGCCGCGGATCCCATTACTCCCCAGATGGACAACGCGTTGGGAACAGTGGGATTTTTCGACACGCCGTTAAACATTGTGCGACTGCTCATGGTAGCACTTACTGGTGGAATTCTGTTCTTCCTAGCGGTCCGCACAAGAGCCCTTCTGAACAGGGCGATTGAAGAAACGACCCGACGGACTAAGCTGGCGCAGTTCCTGCCAGCTCAATTGGCCGAACAGTTGTCGACCGCTGAACAAGCTGAATTGCTTAAAGGGAAGTTGCAATCCGCGGCGGTGCTATTTGTCGATGTGCGGGGCTTCACAGCAATGTCCGAAGGCCTGGCGCCCGGATCGCTTGGAGAGTTTTTGTCCACGTACAGAAAAATCGTGACAGCTCAAGTGCATGGGCACAATGGGATAATCGACAAGTTCATTGGTGACTCTGTAATGGCTGTCTTTGGAGCCCCGGACGCGTCCGCCGACGATGCTCAAAACGCGCTAAAATGCAGTATCGCCATACTCGAATCCATTGATAGTTGGAATGCGAAACGAGGCAGAATGAGCTTAAAGAAAGTAAAAGTGGGGATTGGCATACATGCGGGCGAAGTTTTCTCTGGAGCAGTTGGAGACGAATCCAGGTTGGAGTTTACGGTTCTTGGCGACACAGTGAACGTAGCGGCGCGGCTTGAACAGGCAACAAAGGAATTTGGCTGCCGCCTCGTTGTATCTGAAGTAGTCTTAGAGAAATCGGGGTTCGACGTAGACCGCGAAGAGGCCTGGAAGCCCCTTGGCAATTACGAAGTTCGAGGGCGAGCGGAGAAACTGGCAATCTTCGGGTGTCCTTAAGTGTTCCCCTAGGGTATTTTAACTGTCAGTAGTATCGGAGTTCACTCGTCATGGAGCTTTTTGCAGGCCAATCGGTGCTCATTACAGGCGCAAGCGGTGGGCTGGGTAAGCAACTGGCGCTTGATTTTGCGACGCAAGGAGCGAAGGTCGCGCTCAATTATGCGTCGTCTAAGGAAAAAGCTGACAAAACCGCCGCTCGTATCGTTGCCGCCGGAGG
>NZ_JBXWSJ010000086.1:0-11513 GCF_059613365.1 Ruegeria sp. BHSA163 | reverse complement strand
ATCGCCTCGAAGTTCAATCGAAATGACCGGTTGTCTAGATTGGTTGTTCCGACAGCAGCCAAAGTGTCATCGACTACAAATGCTTTCTGGTGCAGGAAGCCGTCCGTATAGCGAAGAACCTTTACCCCGCACTCGCGAATTTCGTCGAAGTAGGCAAACGCGGCCAGCCAAGGTAGCTTGTGATCAATCACGTCAGGAACCAGAATACGTACATCCACCCCCCGCAGAGCAGCGTGCTGCAACGCAGTCATTATGTCGATATCCGGAACAAAATAGGGTGAGGCTATCCACACCCGTTCATTTGCGCCAGCGATTGCAGAAAAGAACATCATAGCTCCGGTTTCGGAATCGTCGCCTGGCCCGGTCGCCACTAAAAGCGCGTTCATGTCTTGCTCAGACTCGCTGCCGGCCCAATCCAGTTCATCAATTAAGTCTTCGTCGCGGGCCCAATGCCAGTCTTCGACGAAAATCAGCTGCAACTGCCTGACAATGTGGCCCGTCATTTTAATGTGAGTGTCGCGCCAATGTCCGAATTGGGGATTTTGCCCCAAGTATTCGACACCGACATTGTGACCACCGATAAATCCGGTTTCCCCATCGATAACCACCGTTTTGCGATGGTTTCGATAGTTTAACTGAAATCGAAAATTCGGGCCGCGCTGCTCTTTAGGGTCTGCGACATCAATACCCGCTTCTTGCATCGCTTCTAAATATGCGGAGGGCAGACCGTAGCTGCCGACCGCATCTGTCATGAACCGGACATGAACGCCGCGTTTCGCAGCAGCAATCAGTTTTTCCTGTAACTCCTGACCCAGTGAGTCATCGCGCACGATGTAAAATTGAATTAGAATATAAGACTTGGCACTTTCGATGGCCTCAAATATCGATGCGAAAGTAGCCTCGCCATCTATCAGCAGCTCCGCACCGTTGCCCCGCGAAACTGGTAGGTGCGCCAACGCTTCGAAAGGGCGCGGATTTATGCCCATCTTGTCTGGGTCAGGCCGCGAGAAGTCTGCGAAGGTCTTGATCCCTTCCACAACGCGCTCGCTTTCCTGTCGGGCGATGCGATAGCCGCGAAATCGGTGATGACCAAGAAAAAGATATAAAGGCACCCCAAGTACGGGCGCAGTAATTAGAAACACCACCCAACCCACAGCGCCTTGCGGCGTACGGGCAGTCTGTGCAGCGCGCACCGCAAAAAAAACCGCAGTGCTATACAAGCCAAAGAGGAATAGCGAAACAAGCAAAGCCCACATCAGGTTCTCACAATTCGGGTCGTTCAGTTCGCCCCAGTGTAGATGCGCGACCAATCATTCGCCATATCTACTAGCACCCATCCCATTTCGGGGCCTTTTTCGAGACCTTCTACCAACTTTCCGACCGGGCTTTCACGGTCGTAAGCCCACTCACGTTTTGCGTCCGTATGGTGGACCAGGATTCCCAAACGCCTGCCGTCTCCTGCCGTAGTCCATTCTATCATCGCAAAATCACCGTCCGAATTTCCTGCGGCAATAATTGGCCTTCGACCGATCGTCCGTTCTATGTTTATTGGCTTGCCTTCTTTGTCGTCGACAAAGGCGATGCCAGGTGCCTTGGCAATAACAGGTTGACCATTTGTCGTGTCAAACGTGGTCTCGCCATAGGTCCCAAGAACTTGTTCGGGGGGGATGCCATATGCGTCTTCAGCAAAAACCCTCATGAAATGCAGTCCGCCACCGGAAACGATAAAAGTCTTGAAACCTTCGTCCCTGAGATAGCTCAGAAGTTCGACCATCGGTTGGTAGGTCATTTGGTTGTAGGGCAATCCAGTTGAAGGGTGTCGAGCTATATCAAGCCATTCTGCTACGTCGGCCTGAAATTCATCGACCGTAACTCCTGAATGCGATGCGTTGACAACCTCGATCAGCGCATCGTGTCCGCCCTGCAAAACGGTATCCAAGTCCCCTTTGGCTGCCGCCTGTAAAGCAGGGGTGGAGAGGATTGCGGGATCATCTTTGGCGAGATTAGCCAGCCTGTCCATCGCAAATATGAACTGAAAATAAACCGGTTGCTCAGCCCACAATGTGCCATCGTTATCGAATACAGCTATGCGCTGGGCTGGCGTTACATAGTCTGGGTCGGATGGGTCCGTCACTGCTGCGACAAACTCGATAATCTGTTTCTTTGCTTCATTGTTGTTCCAGCTGGGCAATGGATCGCCCAAGGACATCAGGGGAACACAGAAAAGCAGGGCGCTCAGAGAATAGTGTCGCATGAAATTCTCGTGTGTTTACAAGATGAAAAGGGCCGCCGTTGAATTGGCGGCCCACTTAGGTTTTTTTTGCCTTTCTTAGTTGTTTGTTGGTGAGGCCAGTTTTTCCATTACCTGGTCGAGGTTAAAGCTTGCAGCTTTCTGACGAGGTGGGAATTCCTGGAACGTGGCTAAGAAGTTGCCAACATATTGTTGCGCAGGAACCAGAAAATAAGCCCTATCCAACAGCCAGTCATAATAGGTGTTGGAGGTTCGATAGGCGCGCTCGTATGGGTCGCGGCGCAAGTTGACGATCAGCGGAATCCGAAGCTCGGTCCATGGCTCGATCCAAGCGCGCAAGGTCGCCCAAGCTTTCTGTTCCAGGAAGATCAGCTTCCAATCTTCGAACCGCAAGGCGGTCAGGTCGCCGTCATCAGAGAAATAGAATATCTCTTTACGCGGACTTTCGGCGGACTCGCCGGTAAGTAGCGGCAGGATGTTGTATCCGTCCAAGTGCACTTTGTAGTCGCGCCCCATACCAGGAGAGCTGTATCCATCCATCAGCTTTTGTTTGATGTCTGGGTCTCCTGCAACTGCAAGGTATGTCGGCAGCCAGTCCATGTGATGAACGATCTCGTTTGTCACCGATCCTGCCTCGATCTGACCGGGCCAGCGAACCATCGAAGGTACACGCCAGCCACCTTCCCAATTGGTGTTCTTTTCCCCCCAGAATGGTGTCGCAGCAGCGTCCGGCCAAGTATTCATATGTGGGCCGTTATCCGTCGAGTAATGAACGATCGTGTTATCAGCTATGCCCAGCTCATCCAGCAAGTCCAGCAACTGTCCAACATGCATGTCGTGTTCGATCATCCCGGCCGTGTATTCATCTGCAACGCCACCAATGATTTCATTGGCCTGAGCCCGCATTTCGTCTTTGACATGGGTGCGGAAGTGCATGCGCGTACCGTTCCACCAAACGTAAAATGGCTGTCCCTGTTCATGCGCGCGTTTGATGAAATCGATGGCTGCAGCGACCGTTTCGTCATCAACGGTTTCCATGCGCTTCTTGGTCAATGGGCCAGTGTCTTCTATGGTTCCATCGGACTTTGATTTGATTACCCCACGGGGACCATAGGCTTCGCGGAAAGTGCGTCCGTCAGCCAGGACCATGTCGCCCGGATAATCTTCGTTTTCAGGCTCTTCTTCGGCGTTCAAGTGATAGAGGTTGCCAAAAAACTCATCAAATCCGTGGTTTGTCGGTAAATGCTCATCTTTATCGCCCAAGTGGTTTTTGCCAAATTGACCGGTCACATAACCGTGGTCTTTGAGTAACCCGGCAATTGTGGGATCTTCGGTTTGCATACCAAGATCAGCTCCTGGCAAGCCAACCTTGGAAAGACCTGTCCTGAAAACAGACTGGCCCATTATGTACGATGATCTGCCCGCAGTGCAGGATTGCTCACCATAATAGTCGGTAAAGATCATGCCCTCGTCGGCAACCCTGTCGATGTTCGGGGTCTGGTATCCCATCAGACCCATTGTATAGGCAGATATGTTCGACTGGCCGATGTCATCGCCCCAAATCACAAGGATATTTGGCTTTTGATCCTGCGCCCAGACGGGCACCGCCAGCGCAAAAGCCACAGAGGCGACGGCGAAACGGCGCAAACCGCGACGCCAACTATCTGCTATGGAAAAAGGTGGTGACATGATGAGCTCCCTGAATTGTTTGGGTCTTAATGACCCGTTTATTGAAAAGTCATCGATGGCGGCTAGTTTTCTATAGCAATCCGCCAACAAGTTCCTGAATCCCGGCGATAAAAAACCTGAATAGGACGGGAATCGTACCAAAGTAGTCTAGGCTATGATAATACCCTGAAACCTATCATATGATGAGATTGATGAATACTAATGTTTGATATTCAGGATGATAGAAAGCAATTGTTGGCCACTGGTTGGTTCGGCTCGCGGGGAGCTAGGTTTCAAAAGGATTTGCTCGAATGCGCCACCAAAAAGACTTTCGGAGCGTTTGAAACCCTTTATCACAGCGGCGATCCTGCCAACGGTGTTTACACCGTTTTGGACGGCGCGGTACAGATCACGGCCCCGGCCGACGATGGTCAAGAATTTGTTCTTCATCGTCAGGGAGGTGGTTTTTGGATCGGCGATTTAGCTTTGTTTGCTGATGCCCAGAGACTGGTTAGCGTGGTCGCCACGCAAGAAACGCGAACGTTGTTTTTTCCGAGCACCCGAGTGGACAGATTGGTAAAGGAAAACCCTGAATACATTCGGGATTTTTACGCTTTAACCCACGAGAATATGCAAACAGCCCTTCGTATTATGGCTAACCTTGCGGTCACTGGTACGGAAAAGCGTTTGGTGCTGCGACTACTTCATCTGGATGAAGGAACGTCGAAGTCTAATGGATGGATAACGGTGTCGCAGGATGAACTGGCAGAAATGGTTGCCGTGTCGCAGCCAACACTTCATCGCAATCTTCACCGCTTGGCAGATCTCGGTTTAATCGAACTTGGCTACGGCCGCGTTCGACTGAGAAACCGCCGAAAACTCATCGCAAGCTGTCAAAGTTGACTTCATGGATTGAGCGGAGGAAGTTTTTCTGGTCGTTTTTCACTCATGAGCCGCAAAGATTTCAATTCTGCTATTGCTTCGGACCATTCCTCAGCGTTGGGGAATGCCTTACCCGAATACCGCCTTGCGCCTATGTCAGCCAGTCGATTTTCAATCCCAGCGACATCAGAAGGATCACAGAGGGCTTTCAGTGAATCCAACGCCGAATAAGCTGCAGAAAGATCATGCTCTTGGAGAGCGTGCTTGAGTTTTTTTTGCACGATTTTCGGTGACGCCTCATACGCAATACGCCTCTTGGTCCTCCACGAGTTTATACGAGGACGCAAAAACCGCACAAACGCCCATATAGCGACCGCGAGCAAGGTGATCCGAAAAACAAAGGTTCTTATAGTGTCGGCGTCAGGTGGTTCCCACTTGGGGGGGGCAAGCGTCAAACTTACTGCTTGGATGTCGATGGTTTCCACATCGTCCGTTTCTAGGTTGTACCATTGGACAGATATTGCTGGCAGCTGTGTCTCGCCGCCGTCCTGTGCAAGGTAAACGACTTCGTCGACTCTTTGACCAGAAAGTACACCTCGGTCCTCGTTTTCCGTAAAGCGAGGCTCTTTGGGATATGCGCGCAGCAGCGGGTCCTGCACCTCGGGTATCATTGTTGGGATTAGGAAGGGTGTTGTTCCCGATATTTTGGCGGTCAGTCGGCGGGTTATGGCACCTCCGTTTTGCATGTCGGTTTCGCCTTCAATCTGCTGATTCAGCCCAAAATCCGTGGCGAGGATCAACGGATTGAGATCTCTGGCTCCTTCGGGCACCGTCGCCGTCAGGGTAAGGGCAGGCAGCGGGACCGACACCTGCTTCGGTTCGTTTGTTTCGGGGTCAGCAAACGTCACATTAACGTCCAGAGCGCCCAGATCGATGTCTCCTGCCTGTAAAGGGTACAGACGATAACTACGCTGGACGCCCGACCAAGTTTCACCCTCCACGGACTCGCTTATGGGACCAGACGCCCCCTCCGGCAGGCGTACAAGCAAGTTTTCTTTTTCCAGCGACGGAAACACAGGTGGGGACGGCATGAAAGTTGGCACCAACACTTTGATTCGAACGATAGCCGGTTGCCCGACCACAACTGGATCGCTTGGTGCTGCAATCGTCACTTGAGGCTGCTCCGAGGCTTGAGCAAACCCTCGAATTGGAAACAGCAACATGAGGAATATGACGTATCTCATTGCTGTTGCACCTGATTTTCCAACAAAAATCGATTGCGTAGGAAGTCTTGCATGTCAGTGTCGATCGTGCTGATCCACTGATCTGCAGTCATTGCCTGCCCACCATCAACTGATGCGTTGATGGTTGTTTCTTTACCGCGGCCTGCCTCATTATCAAAAACAGTGTCATCAGCCCCAATTCCGGCTTCTTCACCAGTATCCGACTGTTCGCGCGTGGTTTCGACGAACTCAAGTATGGCTTTGGATACTGCTAGGTTGTGCTGAGCCTCAGGCCAATCTGGGCGGCGTTCCAAGGCTGTCTCAAAGGCGGAAATGGCAGGCCTGTATTCCCGGTTGCGGATCCTTGCGATGCCTTCGGAAAATGCAGCCTCTGGCGTATTCAACTCAGCGAAAATTGCGGATGCTTCGGGATATTGCCCGGCCTTAAGATGAGCGTATCCCCGTCGGTACGGGTCCTGAAACAGCGCGGCGGCTTCAGCAAATCGTTTTTGATTCATTGCGATTTGGCCTTGTTGATCGGCTGTTAGGAACCAGTCTCTCCAC
Source organism: Ruegeria sp. BHSA163 (assembly GCF_059613365.1). Lineage (NCBI taxonomy): Bacteria > Pseudomonadati > Pseudomonadota > Alphaproteobacteria > Rhodobacterales > Roseobacteraceae > Ruegeria > Ruegeria sp. BHSA163. The sequence continues at coordinate 4,925 of NZ_JBXWSJ010000086.1, read as the reverse complement.
CCATCGGCGAAAACGGGTCCGGATGGCGAAGTAAAGAACATTATGACGAATGCCCAACGTATGACCCAGCCTCTGCGAAACCACAGAAGGGACAACAACGCAGCAGGCCACACGAGGATCCAACCGCGGTCTTCCCAGTCTAACCGATTATCATCATCCAGTGCAGCTGAATATGCTGACTGAATTCTGCGCTGAAGTAGGGTGATATCCCTGTCATCATTGGAAAAGGGAACAACAGTGGCGTTGCTCAGCGTGTCGATCTGCGCGATGCGTTGATCGTCGGGCAAAGTGGTAAGAAAGAATAACGGCACGGTCGCAGTCTCGAAACCGGTTAGTTGCGAAGGGTCAAGATCGTCCAGGACAAACAGCACTGCGCCGGGAGTTTCACTATCGAATAAAATCGATTCTGATAAAGACAGTGCATCGGCAGCGGCGTCGCCCTGCTTTGGCATAACGGCTGGTGACAGCCCTTCAAGGAGTGGACGCAGGATATTAGCATCCTCTGTCAACGGAGCGACGCGATGAGATGTTCCGGCGTAGGCGATCAAAGCTGTTTGCGCACCTGCCCTTGCTTTTATCAAGTCAGCCACTTTGAACTTGGCGCGATCCAGACGCGACGGCGCGAGGTCACTATTTTCCATACTGTCGGTGACCTTCAAAGCTATGACCAGCGGAGCCGTATCCGCGATTAAAGGATTGGGCGCCCGAGACCAGCTAGGACCGGAAACCGCTAAAGTAATCAGAATTGCCGCGATCATTGCGAAGTCGACGGGGTAGGCTTTCTGTGTTTCACCTGCCCCAATCTGCAACACTCGTGCAAGATGCGGGGCAATCCCCGCCGGCAGTTGAGCGTCAGATTTTGTTCTTGGTCTCACAAGCCACCAAATGACAAAAATAGGGATTAGCAACAGCAACCAATATGTTCGAATAAAATGGAATTCCGCCAGCGCGCCGATCATGCCGTACCTCTGCGCCTTTGAATGACATACTGCCCCAGGGAACCGCCAAGTATAAGCAAGAGCGCAATTCCCAGCGGATAGTGTGCCATACTTTGGCGTGGGCGATAGCTCTGTGTTTCGACCGTTCGGGGATTGAGCTCGTCGATGCGCTGATAGGTTGCTTGCAGCGCGGCCTCATCGTCGGCATAAAAATATTCCCCGCCAGTACGGTTAGCGATGTCCTGCAGCGCGTCCAGATCAACTCGATCTTCACCCGACGCGTTGGGGTCGCCGACCCCGACCGTGTAAATTACAACGCCTTTGTCTGCTGCGATAGCAGAAGCATTGACTGGCGTCATTCGGCTGGACGTGTCAGCGCCATCGCTCAATACAATCATTAATCGTTGTTCCACGTCGCTTGACTCGAACGTGCGGATACCCAGACCGATAGCATCACCAAGCGCTGTGTTTGGGCCTGCCATTCCCACTTCGGTCTGATCCAAAAAGCCATTCAGGCTTTTTAAATCTTCAGTGAACGGTGCCTGAACAAATGCGCGGGTGCCGAAGATAATCAGGGCCATGCGATCGCCTTTCCGATTAGCGATGAAATTACTCAGAACGTCTTTGACCGCTGCTAGGCGTTGTTTTGGCGTGCCATCAGGTGCTTGAAAGTCTCGCTGATCCATCGAACCAGAAATGTCGAGCGATAGAACGACGTCGCGCGCCGACTTTTCGATAATTACTGGGTCCCCAAGTTTTTCAGGACGAGCCAGCGCAGTCAACAGCATCAACCAGATAAAGATTACCAAAACGGTCTGGGCCCACGTGCGGGTTCGAATGATAGACCCTGATCTCGGTTCGATCCCTGCAGCTTGAACCACATGGCGGAAGAACGGAATACGGATGGCGTTACTTTCTTCCCGATGCGGTGGAGCGACCCAAAATACCAATAGCGGCAAAGGCAACAGCAAAAACACCCATAGCGAAGCGAAAGAGATCATCGCGCTCTTTTCTCCGGTTGGTGGGTCCTGATCCACCGCTGAGCGAAATTAGTTAGACAGGGGTTGTCTGGATTGTCTCGATATGGCGCCTCCAAAAGAATCTGACCTAATTCGTTCGTTAGTTCATTTTTTTCATCTGTTTGCCTTAAAAAGTTCAGCCAATTTTCTCCGTACAAACTGGCAACTTGACGGCGTGGGTAAGCGACCAGAGCTGTCCTGCGAAGGATCTCGGCGATTTTAGCCGGGTTGTCGTTGGAAACTCCCAATTCCAACAGTGCTTGGCGCCGGTAGGCGTTGATATTTCGATGCCGGAGGTAGGTTAGCGCAGCGAGAGCAATCAACCCAAAAAGTAAAACTGCTAAAACAACCCACCCCCATGTCTGAGGCATCATCGAAATTGGGTTTGGCACTGGGGCCGGCTCTAGCATGTCTAGCAACTCAACAAGCGATTTTCCTTCAACATCAACGCTCATTGCCGACCTCCTTGATGGCCAAAGAGCTTTAGAAGTTGTTTGAGGGTCGGTTCAGCCGTAGTCAGCGGAACGATCGGAAATCCATATCTGCGCGACCAGAGTTGAAGTTGGTCCAGGCGATCCTCCATCGCGGCACTAATGCGAATGGATAGTTCAGGATCGGAACTGTCGAGCTCAATCTGCTGATTGCCATCAGAAACTGTCAGCTTTAGATCGGGCTTTAGCGCCTTGGAACTAGGGTCGGAAATATTAAACAGTATCAGGTCGTTGGATGCCGCCAACCTGCGTATCAATTCTTCCGAAGCTGCGTCCAATCCATCGAAGTCGGAAAACACGCAGACGATAGTGTTATTGTGCGCAATTCGTATCGCCTGAGTAAGAACGTTGTTCAAAGTGACCGTTGGTTCAGGCTGCATGGACGCATTCAACATTGAGTTCAAAGCGCCGACAGACGAAAGGAACCGGGTCAGTGCAGCAGCGCGGCGTTGTGGTCGGTGTTCCGCCAGATCGGTATCGCCGAAAACAATACCACCGACCCGATCCCCCTGACCAAGCACGCGATGCGCGATTATTGCGGCCGCTTCCGCGGCTATGACCGATTTCATGAATGTTTCAGTTCCAAAAAACATCGAAACCCTTTGATCTAACAGCAAAAGAGCAGGGCGGTCGCGTTCTTCGGTGTAGACCTTGACATGGGGTTCGCCTGTTCGGGCGGTAACTTTCCAATCAATGGTTCGAATGTCATCGCCTGGCAAATAATTACGCAACTCTTCGAAATTCAATCCTCGCCCGCGCAAACGCGAGGCATGACGGCCATTCAAAATTGATTGGGCTGGCTGTCGCGGCAAAAGGCTGATCGCGCCCGAGTTTAGACCAAGCCGCAGCAGGTGGGGCCCATCGACATGGATGCGCGGATCATTCGGATATACGGCGGTCTTGGACACGCGGCTTTTTCCTCGGTCGTCAGGGCAACGCCACAAGGCGAAGAATTTCTGCGATTACGTCGTCTGCAGACTTCGCATTTCCTTGCGCTTCAAAACTCAACGTTATGCGATGGCGGAACACATCGTGTGCTATCGCTCGTATATCTGCGGGATCAACATAATCGCGCTGGTTCATCCAGGCGTGCGCTCGACCGCATTTGTCCAACGCCAACGAAGCGCGCGGGCTGGCGCCAATTTCGATCCAACTGGCAAGTTCAGAACTCAGGTTTTCAGGCGTCCGAGTGGCTTGTACTAAATCCGCCATGTAACGGTCCATAGCATCAGAAACGTGAATATTCCCAATTTCGGATCGGGCCTCAAAAACGATACTCTGCGGTATCGGAGACGGCGTTTCGGATGGTGTTCCAGCTCCGGCCGCGATTTCTTCGCCGCGGACCAAACGTATAACCTCGACCTCATCCTGAACCGGCGGATAGGTAATCTGCACATGCATTAGGAAGCGGTCCATCTGGGCCTCGGGCAGGGGATAAGTACCTTCCTGCTCGATTGGGTTCTGAGTCGCCATCACGATAAACAGAGGTTCCATCTTATGCGTGGTGCCAGAGACGGTAACTTGCCGCTCCTCCATCGCCTCCAACAAGGCTGCCTGAACTTTGGCAGGTGCCCGATTGATTTCATCGGCAAGCACGATGTTCGCGAATATCGGCCCTGGTTCGAACCGAAAATTACCACCCTGATCTGTTTGCTGATACACTTCTGTCCCGGTTACGTCAGACGGCAACAGGTCAGGGGTGAACTGTATACGGCTGAACTTTGCATCTAGATTACGCGCCATCGCCTTGACTGCGCGGGTCTTAGCGAGCCCGGGCAAGCCTTCAATTAAAAGGTTTCCATTGGCCAGCATCCCGATGAGCAACCGGTCGATCACATCGGTTTGACCGATAATGGCCCGCCCCATTCGGGCTTTTAAGTCATTTATCTGATTGTGTGCATTCATTTTGGTGTCCACGCTCCGCCAACTTCTGTGAAATAGCGAGTTCGTCAGCCATGATCCTGGCGGGATGAAAAGTTTTGTAATGTCGGCAGGTTAGCAGGCTTTAGCGAATCGATCTACCGCGAAGTCCGAACCGCAAGTTGGCGGAGATCGCTCAGTAATTCCTGCCGAATTGCCCCATGATTTGGTGTATCTCTAAGAGTCTGAAACCAATGCAGCGGCGGTTTCCGTCCTGCGGCTCGGCTCCAATTCAAACTACTCAGAATTTGTTGTGATTGGGCATCCAAAAGCGCAGGGATTTCAAAGCCGTTCAACATTGCCCACACTCCGCTCCACAACCGTGCAACGGACCAAGGGTTATACCCGCCTCCGCCCAGAACCAGAAGTCGGGGAGCAAGATCGCGCAATTGCACAATAGTGCGCCAATGAGAATTATTGGACAAAGCAAGGCGCGACAGAGGGTCCTCGGCGACAGCATCTGCGCCGCACTGGAGAACAATTGCCTGAGGACGAAACGCCTCGGTCGTTGGTAGGATCAATTGGTCCAAGATGACGCTAAATTCGTCATCGTTTAG
>NZ_JBXWSJ010000085.1:0-12661 GCF_059613365.1 Ruegeria sp. BHSA163 | reverse complement strand
GATCGTGGTAACTTGCATGGGGTGACTCCTCTCTCGCAGATAACGACACCTGCACTATGGCGCATCGCGACGCCGATGGAGCAGGAGCCATCCACCCCATCTGCACAGCAGGCATTCGCTGCACAGCAGGCATTCGCTGAAATCTGCCCAACGTCTGCACCGAGCCCAATACGCCATTAATTTGAACAAGGATCTCACAACTCAAAAGCGACGACGGAGCCTCCAATGCCCTTCAAGCTGAAAGGGCCTGCAGGTCGCAGGTTAAAATCAATCTGATTGGCAGTTGCCTGAGAAATCAATATCTGACCATCTTTTGCTTGTTCACATAGGCGGGCTGCCAAATTCGGCGCAGGTCCAATCGCCGAATAATCGCGACGAGCCTGAAAACCGATTTGGCCTAACGTTGCTGTCCCCGTACCAATACCGATACCGAGCCCAAGTTGATGCTCTTTCGCACCAGTCCCAAATGGCTTTATCGCGATCCTGACCGCCGCGCGTAAATCCAGCGCTAGTTCTGTGGCCTTTTGTGCCGCGTTCTCTACGGAAACCGGTGCGCCAAACAGCACCAGAAGACCATCGCCCAGGAAACGTTCCAGTGTGCCGCCGCTTGCTTCGATTAACGGGCCGCTGGCAGTGTGAAATGCGTTAAGTGCTTCGATCACTCGATCTGGCGGTGCGGAGTTTGCAAAGGCGGTAAACCCACGCAGATCAATAAACAGAACGCTGATCTCGGCGCGCTTAGTACGCAGTATATCCTCTTCTTCAGGTTCTGAAACGATCAACTCGGCAATTTGGGCCGGCAAGAACCGCCGCAAACGATTTGCGCGCTCAATCTCCTGAACTTGTTTTTTAACTTTGTCTTCCAGTGCAGAATTCAGTGTAGCCAATTCCGCCTTCTGATGTTGTACCTCATCATATAACTCTCCCAACTTCGCGCTGGTCTGGTTAACGTGCTGGGCTAGCTCTCCAATTTCGTCCCGATTTGGCACGAATACACGTGCATTGAAACGCCCATACGATAGTTCACCCAATGCCTTACGTATTCGGTCCAAAGGCTGCGTGACAGATGCTGAAATCGTTAAACCGAGCAACAGCGCCGTCGCAATTGCTAAGACGGATGTGCCGACAACTAAATTTTGGGCTTTCTCAAACGCTTTGGCATTCTCTTCGACGCGCGCCTGCATTTCCCGACCCAGGTCAAAGGAGATCGAAGAAACAACGCGATTAAACTTTTCAAGTGCCTCTGAAAGGGTTGTGTCATAGACACGTCTGGCAGCGGAAACGTCTCCTTGGACATACAAGGCACGCATTTTTGAAGCTTCAGTTTGCACGTCTCTTTCCTTGGTAAAGAATTCTTTCTCATACTTCTTTGTAAGAAAGTGCGTGGCTCTTCTCTCATTTCCTGTCTGCGCGGCGGCCGCTCGGAAGAGCAACACTTCATCGTAGAACTTTTTGGCGAGATTATTGTTCTGAGATTGATCTCCGACGTTCAGAAACAACTCTGCCCCAACAAGGTTAACCGCTGAGATACTACGTTCGATGGACCGCAAAGTGCTTATCCGAATTTGATCACCTACCAATTCTGCGGCTCTAATATTCGCTCGTCGCAGTTCTGATAGTCCAGCTAGCGACAATGCCACCATCAAAAGGACCACTATCAAGAATGCGACAGGTAGCTTTAGGCGAATAGGCAGTGCAACTCGCGCAGCATTCTCTACTAACCAATTCATAGAGCTAGGCTGCGCGTTTGACGCAGGGGAATTTCTGAGTGCCATGGGAACCCTCTTGGTCGACAAAATGCGTCTGCGTGTTTCTGTCATTATGCTTGCACTAAGCAAATCCACAAAACGGGGGCAAATGTTCGAAGATCGACGAAACATAGAAGGCTTGGAAACCAACATTGGACGCCATCGTCTGCGCGACGCTATTCTACAGCAGTTGCAGGTTTTTTCTGCAGCCAACGGCGCCTCTATCCGCATAGCAGACCTTGGGGCTTCTTAACGCTCGGTCTGCTATCCAACCCTGAGCTCACATCTGCGTGTCAATCTGGTTGACCGGCTTCGCCCCGAACCAAGACGTGATCCGGGACAGCGCCGGTCGAAGGGGTAAGAAAACGCGGTACGCAAGCTCAGCCATAGGTGTGATCCTCGGCATACGCGTTAGCCGAGCCGGTCATGTCAGAAGAACTTTGCTTGAGGCGGGCAGGGCGGGTGCATAGCATTTAGGAATGACCAAACCTTCCTCCTTCAAGTACTTCAAAACCAGTCCCGAGATCATCCGCCCGGCGGTGATGCTGTACATCCGATTTCCGCTGTCACCCCACAATGTTGAAGATCTGCTGCACGAACGCGGGATCGTTGTGAGCCATGAAACTGTCCGATACTGGTGGAACAGGTTCGGTCCGATGTTTGCCTCCGAGATCCGAAGAAAGCGTGTTCAGCAACTTCACGCATTCTCGAAATGGAAGTGGCACATGGATGAGGTTTTCGTGAAGGTGAACGGCAAAAGACACTATCTTTGGTGCGCGGTCGATCACGAAGGAGAGGTGCTCGAACCTGTCGTCACGAAATGACGAAACACAGCCGCAGCACTGAAATTCCTCAAGAAATTGATGAAGCGCCATGGTTGTGCGGAAGAGATCGTGACGGATCGCTTCGCATCCTACAAGGCGGCGCTCCGAGAAATAGGAGCGCTGGAAAAGCAACGTACTGGAAGGTGGCTCAACAATCGCGTTGAGAATTCGCACCTACCATTCCGACGAAGAGAACGCGCCATGCAACGTTTTCGGCGCATGCGAAGTTTACAGAAATTCGTATCCGTCCATTCCTCCGTTTACAGCCACTTCAACCAGGAAAGATCGCTAACCAGCCGAGACACCTTCAAACTGACACGCACCGCCGTTCTTGCCGAGTGGCGCGAACTTGGTGCGCCATAAAGGACAGCGTCACTGGCCTAACAGAGATAAATTCGAATTCGTCTGGCAGGACCCGGTGGAGACGCTTTTGGCAAGCCAGGTGAGCGCTTTCCCTTATCTAATCACCCTTGTAGTAACCGATCTGATCACCTTCGGTGGTGCATCCCAAGCCGTTAAGCAGACGATTTGAGTAGTTAAAGTACGCACAGACCTGATTTACTTCCAGGATTTCACCATCTTCACAGCCGGCGATCTTGAGCGCTTCAAAGTCCGAACGCACCATTTTGCCAACATCGGTTGTCAGCTTTGCCGCATATCGCAGGAGAGCGAGTTCCTTGCCGTCGAATTCATCCTCCGGTCGCTGTGCCTTCAGTGCGACAAAGATGCGGTCACTGCGAGCCTGATCTCTGATCAGGTTGCGGACGTTCATGAAATGATGAGTCAACGAATAGGTGCAATCGTTCAGGATCGATGTGTAACTTGCGATCACCTCCAGAAACCAGAAAGGCAATTCGTTTTCGTCCGAATGCAGCACCGAACGGTACAGGGTGACATGGCCATTCATCGTCTCTGGCCGCAGAGAATGAACCCGCATGACCGTATCCACGGTGCCATGCGGTGTTCTTGCGTGCTCCAGAAGCTCTTTCAGCCGGGGGCTCGCGTCTTCGTCGGATACCATCTTGATCCAAGCGGTCATGTTTGCTCTCCGGAAATGGCTTTGGCGACCTTGTTGCGGAACCGCATGGCGCCTGCGTCAAGCGCCAGGTTCAGATAGCCGTTTTTGCGTTTTGCCATGCCTTTCTGGACGTGTTCCAGCACCTCCTGATCTTCCTTGAAAGCCATCTTGGCTCCCTCGAACATACGTTCTGACAGGACGCTATCTTCTGCGTGCATATTGCGGTGCTGGAACCAGAAGTAGCGGGAGGTTGTCGCATCGATCGGCGTAATGAAATTGTAGGATATGTTGATGAAAGCGTTTGAAGACAGCGGCCTGTCATATCCACCTTCTGAGGCTGGCGTGTACACCGACATGTTGATTGCCGTCGACGGCAGTCGGCATTCGTAATGCTGCTTGCGATCACAGGTCGGGCCAAAGGGCAGCATGTCCCTGTAGTAGGGCGGTGGGGCCTCGCCCATCACCCAGCGAGAGACGATCACTCCGTTATCCATTTCTTCCACTTCCAAAGGGCGGTTGTCTGTACCGGCGCCCGCGAAAGAAGTCAGATGCACCCAAGCAACGTGGCTGGGGTCCAGCAGATTGTCGATGATATAAAGGTAATGGCACTGCATCGACATGCCGCCTTTGGGAGTCTTACCCCAATCGGGGTTGTCGAAATTCGGAATTTCAATGATGTCCCTTACATCTGCGCGCTCCGGCGCTCCCATCCAAAGCCACAAAAAGCCCCAGCGGTCTGCTGCCGGATAGGAATGCACGGCGGCGCGCCGAGGCGGGTTGTCAAGCTGAGTCGGGGCGATCACGCATTCGCCGGTGCAATCGAAAGTCAGCCCATGGTAGCCGCAGACAACATTGTCTCCCGCCAGCGTGCCCCGCGACAAAGGCAGTTTACGGTGCGGGCAGGCGTCTTCCAGTGCTGCGGGTTTGCCGGCGGTATCGCGGAAGATAACGATGTCCTCGTCCAGCATGCGCAGTGGCGTCAAGCTGCAGTCAAAGTCTTCGGACAGACCGGCCACATACCAACAATCACGGATGTACCCGGTCGATCCTGGCAGGTCGGGTCTCATGCGTCTTTGGCCTCAGCGGCGTAAAGGTCGTAAGCCTTCAGCGCCTTGGCGCTAAAGGCATAGGACGGACCACCGCCCATGTAAGTGGCCATGGCAAGCGCTTCGCAAAATTCCTCTCGTGTTGCATTTAGACGCACGAGCGACCGCACATGGAACCCGATGCAACTGTCACAGCGGGTTGCAATTGCGATACCCAAGGCAATAAATTCTTTGGTCTTTTCCGACAAGGCGCCATCTGCTTTTGCGGCTTGACCCATTATGCCGAACCCTTTGACGGTTTGGGGGATTTCGCGGTTCAGCTTGTCGATGTTGGCCTCGGTTTCGGACATGAAGTCGTGCCAGTCCATGATGATCCTTCCTTCAGAGACGTTCGTCTGCACCCATGCGGCGCTCAAGCCAGCGCACGCCTGCGCTGATCAGCAATACCAGCACAAGGTATTCGACAATCAGCAACGAGTATATTTCAAGAGGACGATATTCGGTTACTACCAGTTCATTTGCACGGCGCGTCAGTTCCTGCATACCGATGACTGAGGCAAAGGCACTCATCTTTACGATATAAATGAACTGGTTCGCCAAGGGCGGCAGAATGCGCCGTAGGGCTTGGGGCAGGATTACATACCGCATAGTCTGATAGTAATTCAGACCTATAGTCTGCGCTGCCTCGCTTTGCCCGCGTGCGATGGACTGGATGCCTGAGCGGTAAATTTCGGCCGTAAAAGCGCTATCGGAAATCGCCAGCGTGATGATCGCGCCCCAGAAGGGATCGATAGGGATATTCAATCCGATGGATTTGAACACGATGGGCAACCCATAAAACACCCAGAACAGCATCGGCAGCAGCGGGATCGAACGGATGAATTCAACGTAGACTCGATTGAGTAGGCGCAGCCATCGGTTGCTGGATTGACTTGGCAGCGCAACGATCAGACCCAGCACGATGGAGATTGCAGCAGCGATCACGGAAATAAGGATCGTTGCGCCCATGCCAGAGACCAAAAACTTAATATTGGTCCAGCCACCGGGTGTGCGCGGATCAATGACGTACCAACCCCAGTTGCCCGAAGCCGAGCATCCCGACAGCAAAAGTAAAAGCGACAGTGGAAGGATCAGTCTCTTCATGCCTACCCCTAGTGCTGCAAAATTTGGCCGAGGAATTTCTGACAGCGCGCGGTGCGCGGATTACCAAAGAATTCTCCAGGACTGCCGTGCTCTACAATCTCACCCTGGTCCATGAAAACCATCTGATCCGCGACCTTTCGAGCAAATCCCATTTCGTGGGTGACCACGATCATGGTCATTCCTTCCAGCGCCAGTTCGACCATCACGTCCAGCACTTCCGCGATCATCTCGGGATCAAGCGCCGAGGTGGGCTCGTCGAACAGCAGCACTTTGGGCTCCATGCAAAGGGATCGCGCAATGGCCACCCGCTGTTGTTGCCCTCCCGACAACTGTTTGGGCAGTTTGTCCGCCTGCTCCGGTATTCGCACCCTTGTCAGGTAGTGCCGGGCGCGGTCCTCTGCCTCTGCCCGGCTGAGGCCGCGTGCCTTTATCGGGCCAAGTGTCAGGTTGTCTAGCACACTGAGATGGGGAAACAGGTTGAATTGCTGAAACACCATGCCAACATCGCCTTGTATCGACGCAACGGAATTCGGATCGTTGGTCAGTTCCTTGCCGTAGAGGTGAATGGTCCCGCGCTGATGCTCTTCCAGCTTGTTGATGCAGCGGACCACAGTGGACTTGCCCGAACCGGATGGTCCGCAAATCACCACTTTTTCGCCGGAGCCGACTGTAAGGCTGATATCTTTGAGAACATGGAAGTCACCGAACCATTTGTTCACTGCAACCAGCTGAATGGCTGGATCGTCCATCAATGTTCCCCCTTTGGGCCGAGCTGACGTGCAAGATCACAGCCTATTTGATTTCTTTAACCTATCAAGCAAGTATGGCGCATCAAACCAAAAACCACATACCACCAACGGGAGAAATATTATGATAAGACTATGCAGGGCGGCAGCGGTTGCCGTGATTGGCCTGACGTTGGCCGGGGCTGCGAACGCGCAATCGGCGCTGAACGAAATTCTGAACTCGGGTGTTTTGAAGGTCGGCACCACCGGTGACTGGAATCCGATGACCGTAAAGGACCCCGCCACGAATTCTTACAAGGGTTTCGACATCGACATCATGAACGAACTCGCCGCAGACCTCGGCGTCGATGTCGAATTCGTCGCGACCGACTGGAAGACCCTCGTCAATGGCGTAGTCGCGGGCCAGTACCACATCACCGGATCCGCCTCGATCTCACCCCCGCGCATGAAGGCAGCCGGGTTCTCGGAAAGCTATATCTCGGTCGAGATTTTTCCGTTCACTACCAAAGAAAAGGCGGGCAACTTCTCGGGATACGAGTCCATCAACAAGCCAGAGGTCAAGGTCGCGACCACACTCGGCACGACCTTTGAAAAGCTTGTACGTGAATGGTTTCCCGATGCGGACATAATGGTCGTCGAAGCCCCAGCGCGTGGTTACCAGGAAGTGCTGGCAGGACGGGCTGATGTTTTCATCACATCGAATATCGAAGGCTCCACATTGGAAGAAAAGTTTGACGTAGTGCGCGTGCCTGAAACCGGCCCCCGGGCACCTTCACCCATTGCGATGCTGTTGCCCCAGGATGACCAGGTTTGGATCAACTATGTGAACAACTGGGTCAAGCTGAAGAAGGCCAAGGGCTTCTTCGACAGCAACAAGGCCAAATGGGGCCTTTGACCTGACAACATTATGCGGCGGGGTCGTACGGACCCGGCCGTCTTGTCTTTGGAGGGTGTTATGGAGCTGGGCTTGATGACATGGCCCGAAGTGGAAGCTCGATTGACCACAGGTGTCTGCGTGATGCTGCCCATCGGATCAACTGAACAGCACGGCCCGATGGGATTGATCGGCACCGATACAATCTGTGCCAACAGTGTTTCCGTCGCAGCAGCTCAGATATGCGATTGCGTCGTGGCGCCACCCATCGCTTACACTCCGGCGCCGTTCAACACAGGATTTCCCGGAACGGTCTCGATATCCTCCGAGTTGCTCGAGCAGACGATCTTGCAGGTCTGTCAGGGGCTTTTGGCGCAGGGTTTTCTGGGTGTCTTCATCGTGAACGGACATGGTGCGAACCTTGCTCCTGCACGGTCCGCGGCTTCCGCCTTGCCTGAGGGTTCAGTACATATCCAAAGCTGGTGGGACCCCGAACCAGTCGCCCGGATGCGAGAGGAATTCTTTGGCAATTGGGAGGGTATGCATGCCACCCCATCCGAGGTTGCGATCACGCAGGCGCTTCACGGCTGCAAACCTTCCGGCGTGGCATTCAACCCGCCGAAGAAACTTTCGCGCGCCTACATCGCCGCACACAGTGGTGACAGGCATGGGCCACCGGACGAGCATCGCCGCCAATTCCCCGATGGCAGGGTCGGGTCGCACTCAAACCTTGCGACGCCGGAACTGGGGAGGGAATTATTCACCGTTGCCTCAAAGGCCTTGGCAAACAACTTTGATACGTTCAGCGCAATAAGGCAAAAGACGCTCTAACCGATATCCATCAATCCGACGTTGCGGTCCGGATTGGCAAAAATCTCTGCCGCGCAGGGGTACTCCGCCAGAATGTCTGGTCCGCCTTCCAGCCGGTCAAGGTGAAACGTCCCGTCCTCCCAAACGCGCAAGCCATCAATCTCGATTGTCGGATCAAAAATGTTCCACGAAATCTCGCCTGGCGCGTAAGCACCGCAGGTGTGAAAATGCAAAACCCGCGGATTGCCGAAAGCTGAGCCGCCCCAACGTTCGAAGTTCTCCCGGATGTCCCACGGAAAACCACATCCGGGATGGATGCCGGCGTGCCAGGAATGTACGAAATTGCGATCGACGCCCAGACTGGACGATACCTGATCATAGTGTTCGTTGGCAGCTGCAACATCTGCCCTGCCGCCTTCAAATCCAGTTAACTGACCAGCCTCGAGAATTGCGAATACGGGCCCCTCAAACTCTACCGTGTAGCGATCATAATAGGCGGATCCGGTACCTGTCAGAAAGCCGCCCAGTGCGACACGTCCGGAAAACAAATCCGCTGGAACAGGAGAAAAGACGGACATCGGGAACCGCATCGAGGTCGTGTCCTTTGCTTCGGTCGTCCCTTGCGGGACACTACCCGTCACATGGGTGCCGGCCCGGCACGTCAGGCCAATAGTTCGCGACTTCAGAATACAATCGTCCACTGCGTCCTTTGCCCGACAAAATGCACGGTAGTCCGCAAACCCGAAGGACGAGTTCAACAGTTGGCTGTTGAGCGCAAAACACACGACAAATTTCGGGCCCGGCGGCATTTCGGAGAAGCGCAATTGGTCACCCAGCCGTGACAGGAAAAGCACCACATCGAAGAGCGAGAAGTGAGTCTTCAGATCTTGCGGCAAGTCGCATTGAACAGCATTGAAACCAACATCTATCATCGAAACGTCGAGGCCCATCGCGCGCGCGCCAGCCGCTATGTCGTGACGGATATCGAGATCAAAATAGCCGAAGTCTTCATGCTCAAAGGCTATCAACAGACGATCTCCTGCTTTCGCTTCGGCACAATTGACCAAGAGATTTCTAACACCTGAAAGAGCGTTCAATCGTCTTGAAGTGGACATTCCTAAACCCTCAACACCTTCCAGTATTCTTGAGCCGTGTTTCCTCATACAAAGAACAAAGTGCGTAACTTCAATTGTCAACGCAAAGATGTCCAGCGGCCTCCTTGCCCGGCGATGGGTGACAGCAAATACTTAAGTTTCTTGGTGTTTGTTTGATGGTTATGCAGTTGTGCGTGTTCCAGTATAAAGTCCGGTATCTTAAAGCTGCAACACAATGTTCGGGTCGAACGATTAGCGACTGCAGGCCGGAACTATTAATGGAAGAAATTTGATCGAAAGTCTGGAAAGTCCGCAAGGCAGTCGTTCAAGCAGAGTGCGGCGAACGTCGGCTCGGAGCGGCGGTCCCGATCACTCGTACTATTTCCATTTGATTGAGCAGCCAATGGATTGCGTTTGCTCTTTGGGACCCTGACCAGTCTCTGCGACTTGCCTCATAGCTTCGTATAATTCGCGTGGAAGATCTTGCTGTCCAGGTGTCATGCGCGTTGCGTCCAAGCGACCCCGATATTGTAATTCAAGCTCAGCATTATAGCCGAAGAAATCCGGAGTGCATGTTGCTCCAAAAGCTTTGGCAACAGACTGGCTCTCGTCATGCAGATAATGGAAGGGAAAGGAATGTTTTAAAGCCATTAGCTTCATGTTCTCAAAACTGTCGGCTGGATGCCTTAGAGCGTCATTCGAACATATTGCGACAACACCGACACCAAAAGCGATCAAGTCTGAGCTGTCACGGATTATCTTGTCCAGTATCGCCAAAACGTATGGGCAATGATTGCAAATGAACATCACCAACGTTCCATTGGCGCCTTTTAAATCGGCAAGACCATACATTTTCCCATCCGTGCCGGGCAAAACGAAGTCTGGCGCAGGTAGTCCAAAATCACAAACCGGGGGGCTAATAGCGGCCATTTCAAGCTCCATTTTTGCACGCAGTCGCGCACCAATTCTCTTACACTCTTATCAAGGTGTCGTCAGAAAAACTCGGATCAAGCGGGTCGGTGCGGTTTCGTAGCGAAGTCAGTTGCTTTTGATCCAGCGACAATAGGCCTTTTGCGAGATCGCGCTAGTTCTCAATCACGCCAGCCAGGGTTGTCGCGGTCTAATATGCGTTTGATCGCGCTGAAATGTGCCTGAACCTGCGTTAGGTCGCTCTCCTCATTTATTTGGCGAGCGGTCTGCTCAACAGTCTGCTGCGGAATAGAACGCAACGGTCTGCCGTGCATCTTCGCCAAGGTCTGCACCTGAGCCGCACGTTCAAGATAATAAAGGTCGTCAAACGCCTTTTCGATCGTCGGGGCAGTCACTACGACGCCATGGTGGCCGAGGAACGCGATAGGTTTGTCCGCCATCGCGTCCGCGATGCGGTTCCCTTCTTGATCGTTAAGTGCAAGACCGCCATAGCTGTCTTCATACGCGATCCGGTCATAGAACCGTAACGCTCCCTGCTCGACCATTTCTAGACGTCCGTTTTCGACGAGCGTCAGTGAGGTGGCGTAGGGCATGTGAGTGTGGAGAACGGCCTTTGCCGACGGTCTATTGGCGTGGATCGGCGCGTGGATGAAGTATGCCGTCGCTTCCACAGAATGATGGCCGTCGAGAACGCGCCCATCGCGATGGCACAACACAATGTCCGAGGCTTTGACCTCCGACCAGTGCAGCCCTTGCGGATTGACAAGAAATTCTTCTCCGTCATCAGAGACAGCGAGTGAAAAGTGATTGCAGATACCTTCGCTAAGCCCAAGTTTGTCCGCATAACGCAGCGCTGCGGTTAAATTCTCTCGTGCCTCCTGTAAATCCCGTTCCATCCATACTTCTCCCGCTGATCATCATTTGAGCTGCATTTAATGACACGTCCCAAATGATAGCTAACGCATCAATGGTAGGCAAAAAACGCCAAATTCACTATCAGAATGACCGCTTAACGCGACGAACCGCTCATCTGAAAAATAGTCGAATGATTGTATAGAGGCTTTCGCGGACAAGGTACGAACTGGAAACGAACGTGTTCCCAGAGTAAGTTCGTTGCAGATCCATTTTAGGAACGAAAGCCACAATGAAGGTTGCGAACCTGCGGGGCGTAGTCCCCTACTTGCCAACGCCATTGACACCCAAGGGCCAAGTGGACGAAGGCGCGCTACGCAAACTCTCGGAGCACCTAATTAACGCTGGTGTGCATGGGCTCACGCCGCTGGGCTCGACTGGAGAATTTGCATATCTGGACTTTGCAGCAAAGGAACAAGTTGTTTCGGCGACGGTAGACGCTGCCGCCGGCCGGGTTCCGGTAATTGCCGGTGTCGCAGCGACAACAACCTGGGACGCAATTGTACAGGCCAGGCGATGGGCGTCGATAGGGGCGGATGGAATACTCGCGGTACTAGAAGCCTACTTTCCAGTCCCCGAAACCGGGGTCGTGGATTATTTTTTGGCTGTAGCCGATGCAACAGATTTGCCCGTAACGCTCTACACAAACCCCAATTTTCAACGCTCTGACCTATCAATCGATGCCATAGAAAAGCTTTCTCATCATCCAAACATTCTTTTCGTCAAGGATGCTTCGACCAACACCGGCCGCTTGCTCTCGATCCTAAACCGCACTGAAGGCCGCATTGGTGTATTCGCAGCATCCTCTCACATCACCGCTGCAGTAATGCTGATCGGCGGAAGAGGCTGGCTTGCCGGTCCTTCATGCATCGTTCCAAAACAAAGTGTTCGCCTTTTTGATCTCTGCGAGGCGGGTAAATGGGACGAGGCGATGGCCCTTCAACGTGAGCTATGGACCGTGAACCAGGTCTTTGCTCGCTTCAATTTAGCAGGCGCTGTGAAGGCAGGCTTAAGGCTCCAGGGATTTGACTGCGGGGAGCCCGCGCCACCACAGGCCGCGCTGTCTGACGCGCAGATCAGCGTCGTGAAAGCGGCGTTGGAACAGGTTGGCGCTCTTTGATCTTTTGCCCAGATGGGAATGTCCGTTTCGTCCGCAAAGAAGACATTCATGCTTGGCGCAGTGAACGTCCGTTCCGAACCCGAAGCGGACATTGGAGATAAACGAGTTTTGCGGCTGCTCCAAGCGCCGCGTGAAGCTATCTTTGATCAATTTTCTGACTGACTAGTGTCGACCGATCAATCCAAGGGTGGGTCATGACAGCCAATCCTTTCGAACGAGGCGATCTATGACCACAGCCGAAGAAATCATGGCGACACTTGAAGAATACACAGTCGCCTACTGCGCAAAAGACCCCGATAGGCTTATGGCTATCTTCGACGACGGTGAAGACATTTCTTTAATCGGAACCGGGGCGGATGAGTTGCGTGCCGGGCGCGAAGCGGCGGCCGCAGTCTT
>NZ_JBXWSJ010000084.1:0-12866 GCF_059613365.1 Ruegeria sp. BHSA163 | reverse complement strand
CTTTTTTCTTTGGGCTACAGGTTCTTTCTTGAACCTGCGCTGCGGCTGCATGTGCGCAAATGGCATGTGCGACGACGCGGTTGGGTCGAATGGCTATGTCCAGACGCTTGAACGGTATGGGCTTTCAGGTCTTGTCCAATGCCGAGGTCAATTTGGATGATGCCAGAGTTTGGTCGGCGCGGTTGGAGGATCAACGCGCGATCCCGCGCGGGTTACGAAAATGCCGAAGGTTGCACGACTTACCGGCAACATTGGCGCAAGTTATCGATGACGCGCCTGTCATCATGATGGCCCATGAGCCCGGTATGTTCCCCGAGATGCCCAAGCGGGTTGCCTTGACGGTCTCTGGTCACACCCATGGCGGGCAGATTCGGTTTGCGGGTTGGGCGCCGTTTGTCCCGTCCCAGTGCCGCAACCGTTACGCCTATGGCCACGTGCACGAGGATGGGCGTGATCTGATTGTCTCGGGCGGGATCGGGTGCTCCATCTTGCCGGTGCGATTCGGAGTGTCGCCTGAGATCACGGTGATCGAATTGTCCACCTGACGGGTGGAAACCTGCCGACACGTCAACTTTCATGTTGAAACCTATTGCACCGCCTCCCGCAGTACCTAGCTATAGTAGGCGGAGGGAGAGAACCGCCAAATCGTTGAAAAACAACACTGTGCTGCGTGAAAGACACCATTCACGCGACCAGATGGGCTGTGCCCGCTGGATGAGGGATGAGCAAATAAATCGATACAGGAGGTCACTATGGCTGCACTTGAACAGGGAACTTGGGTCATTATCGCGGACGGGGAAAAGGCGCTGGTGATGGAGAATATCACCGACGCGCAGGACCCCAATCTGGTTGTCGTCTCCGTCGAGGAGCTTGATACGCCTCAACCCAGACCTACGGATCGTGCCGGTCGTAGGTATGACGCGGGGCCGAACCAAAAGTCGGCCATAGAGGAGCCCGACTGGAAAACCCATGCGAAATCTCTTTTTGTGCAAGATTTGGCAAATTTACTGAACCGAAAGGGTTTAAAAGGCGCGTATAAACGATTGGTTTTAGTTGCAAGTCCGCATGTACTGGGGCTTCTACGTCGTCGGCTTCACAGTAAAGTCTTGGCTAAAGTTGTCGCCGAAGTCGACAAGACCATGACCAATCACCCCTTACGCAAAGTAGAAGCTTTGTTGAGCAATCGGTTGAAATCGTCTGTTCCGTGAACGGGAAAGATAAGGGCGGTTACACACCGCCCATCTATTACGTCAGTCTAAAACCTGCCGCAGGGCAGACATCGCGGCGTTAGGACTGTCGACCCAGGTAATAAAATCTAACAGTGATGCATCAGCGAAATCCTGATCGATGACTTGCTGCAGAAGAGTGCGCAATGCATCCCAGTAACCGTCTATGTTCAAGACCAGTATGGGCTTGTCGTGCAAACCCAACTGTCGCCAGGTCAGGGCCTCGAACAACTCGTCCAAAGACCCCGCTCCTCCGGGAAGCACGACGACGGCATCAGCGTTCATGATCATGACTTTCTTACGTTCATGCATCGTCTCGGTTACGATGAATCGCGTAAGGTCTGTCTTACCCACTTCACGTTGCAAAAGGTGAACAGGGATCACACCAAAGGTTTCACCGCCGGTCGATTGCGCTGCGCGCGCAACTTCGCCCATCAACCCTACGTCTCCGGCGCCGTAAACCAATCTCCAACCTTCCTTAGCCAACAACTGTCCAAATTGGTTGGCAGCTTGTGAATAGGCCGGATTAGTGCCATTGCGTGACCCGCAATACACACAAACAGATTTCTGAGACATGGAATGACTTCTCCGGGCTTGTGTCAGAGGTTTTGACCCCTGATAGCGACATTGATAGATTGGCTCAACCGTCCGATCGAATGCTCGACACTCGGGGTATTTGTGTGGCGGGGTGAAAGGAAAAGAATGAACGCCGAATCGGGAAGCGGAAGCTCTAAAACATTTATTTGGGGGCTGGTTGCGGGGCTCGTCGCTGTTTTGGTGGCAGGGGGGCTTTATCTATCGGGGATTTTCAACAGGACACCTACACAGTCACCGACCGAAACCGACGTTGCTGTTGAGCAACCGTCGGAAGAGTTGCAAACAGATGAGCCTGCGGCGTCGACAGAGGATATTCAGGCCGAAGCTCTGGAACAAAATGTCGGCACGGACCAATCGGCGGATATTTCCGAACCCGCCGTTGAATCTGAGTCTGAAGACCCCGCAACTGATGAAATCGCCACTGCCGCTCCGGTTCTGGATCAGATTTTTGTCGAACCAGACGGGAATTCTTTGCTTTCAGGAACAGCAGATCCGGGTTCCGAAGTCGACGTCGTGCTGGATGGCGAAACTGTTCACAGCTTTACCGTGGACGAAACTGGTCAGTTCGCCGAATTTCTGTCAATTCCTTTTGATGATGATGCGAGAGGGTTGGTATTGGAAACTCAAAATGAGGATGAGCCTGTTCGTTCTGATGACTATCTGATCGCCGCTCTGCCTGAGCCTGGGCCTGAGCTAACGGATAATGCTCCTCAGGAAACCGAGGACCCCGAAACCGCCGGATTGGAGGCTTCTGACGCAGAAAGCCCTGACCCAAAAATCGAAGAATTAGAAGAGCCGCAGACAGAGTCTTCGGAGACAGCAACCTCTGTTGCTGAAACCGAAACCGACGAAGAACCTGCGGCTATCACCCCAACCACGAACCCCGACAAGCCGAGCCAACAGGTGGCTATCCTGAGGTCTGGCGAAGATGGCGTCGAACTGGTTAAGCCGCCTGCAGCAAGCGAAACACCGCCGGATCAAGTTGAACTCGACACAATTGGGTATTCAGACGAAGGCGAGGTTGAGCTGACAGGCCGCGTTCAGGATGATTCCTCGGTGCGTCTGTATTTGGACAACAATCTTGTGGCAGATTTGGATCCTTCGAACGACGGTCAGTGGCGTGGAGAAATCGAAGGTGTGGATCCCGGTGTCTATACATTGCGCGTAGACGAGGTTTCACCCGAAGGCGACGTGGTTAGCCGGATCGAGACACCTTTCCAACGTGAACCCATCGAAACGTTGAAGGCTGCCGAGGCAGCGGCCAACCCCAACTCGTCGACGGCAGCTCCGATCAGGTCCGTCACAGTTCAAAAAGGCGACACCTTGTGGGCTATTTCGCGCGAGCGTTATGGCGATGGAGTGTTGTATGTCAGGCTGTTCGATGCCAATCGCGAGTCAATCCGCGACCCAGACCTGATTTATCCCGGGCAAATCTTCACGATCCCCGAATAGAACGCTGACACTGGCCCAGTGCGGGCCAGGGTCAATCTCAGACCGATGTTAAGGTACGTGATGAGACGAAAGCCCGCGAATCCGCCTATTGAGACGCGAGACCAGGACGAGCGCAAGTCGGGATGGCGCACCATCCGCAAAGTTGCACCATATCTATGGCCTGATGATGAGCCGTGGGTAAAGCGGCGTGTGGTAATAGCATTGTTGATGCTTGTCTTGGCCAAGCTGATCGCTGTCTACACCCCGATTTTATATAAAGGCGCAGTTGATGGGTTAGCTGGCGAAGGTGTGCCCCCGCTGGCGTTGGGAGCGGTGGGTTTGACCGTTGCCTATGGCATAGCTCGAATGATGACCGTTGGATTTCAGCAGTTGCGGGACGCGCTGTTCGCACCGGTGGGGCAAAGGGCACTGCGAGCGCTGGCGCTAGAAACATTTCGGCACATCCACCAATTGTCGATGCGCTATCACGTGACCCGGCGCACTGGTGGCCTAAGCCGCATTATCGAAAGGGGCGTCAAAGGCGTAGAATTCCTGCTGCGGTTTTTACTCTTTTCCATTGGACCGCTGATTTTAGAACTTTTGATGGTGGCGGTCATATTAATGTGGTTGTTCGATGTATGGTATCTGGTCGTGGTCGCAGCGACAATCACACTGTACATCTGGTTCACATTTGCGGTGACCGAATGGCGCGTAAAACTGCGTCGTGAAATGAACGATCAGGATACCGAAGCCAATCAACGAGCGATCGACAGCCTATTGAACTTCGAAACTGTCAAGTATTTCAATGCGGAAACGCGCGAAGCTGAACGTTACGATGTGTCGATGAAGGCGTATGCTCAGGCAGCGCTAAAAACGGCTTATTCGCTTGCGTTTTTGAATTTTGGTCAATCCATGCTGATCACTGCGGGATTGATTGGTGTCATGGTTCTGGCGGCCATTGGAGTACAAAACGGAACGCTCACTGTGGGGGATTTCGTCATGGTCAATGCGTACATGATCCAAATTACGGTCCCACTGAATTTCCTTGGCACGGTTTACCGCGAAATCCGTCAGTCGTTGGTTGATATGGGACAAATGTTCGATTTGCTGGAACAGCCATCTGAGGTAACCGACAAGCCCGGTGCGCGTGATCTTGAGGTGGCTGGGGGGCAAGTCACCCTCGACAATGTTCGTTTCGGATATGATCCAGATCGGGAGATCTTGCGTGGAGTGTCCTTGACAGTGCCAGCCGGGAAAACCGTGGCTATTGTGGGTGCAACCGGTTCAGGAAAGTCCACAATTGGGCGTTTGTTGTTCCGTTTTTATGATGTTACCGGTGGCGCGTTGAAGATTGACGGGCAAGACGTTCGGAACGTTACACAATCCAGCCTTCATTCAGCTATTGGAGTAGTTCCTCAAGACACGGTCCTGTTCAACGACACGATCCGCTACAACATCGCCTACGGTCGGGATGGTGCTAGCCAAGCAGATGTCGAGGCCGCTGCTAAAGCGGCCCAAATACACGAGTTTATCGAAGGTTTGCCGCAAGGTTATGATACCAAAGTCGGCGAACGCGGACTTAAGTTATCAGGGGGAGAAAAGCAACGCGTCGGCATTGCACGAACACTGTTGAAGAACCCTCCGATTCTGCTGCTGGACGAAGCGACATCAGCTTTGGACACAGATACGGAACAGGATATCAAGGATGCGCTTGCTCGTGCTGGTGAAGGGCGGACTGTGATAACGATCGCGCACCGTCTAAGTACTATTGCCGAGGCCGACCAGATTGTCGTTTTGGAAAAAGGCAAAATCATAGAGCAAGGCACCCATGATGCATTGCTTTTGCATGAGGGGCGCTATGCACAGCTTTGGAACAGGCAGCAACTGGATGCGCAGGTTGCGTGATCACTGCATACTTTAAGGTTAAACCCTAAATCGAAACGCCGTCGCAACAGACTATTCAGCGGCCTTCAATGGCGTTGAAGGAGGATGGTCCGGATTGTCATTATCTGTTCTTTGCGACTCGAAAATTACGTCGGCGTTGTCAGTCCAGACGACTTCGGTGGATTGCATCTGGCGCGCCGTGCGGCCAATTTTCATATCTTGCGCAATTTGACTGGACCGGCCCCCGGTTAGACCGGCCAATGCCTTGGCCAGCCAGACCGAGTAGGTGACAACCCAAACCCGAAGCGCAAGAAACGATGGCGTTACGATCAGAGTCAGCACGGTTGCCGTGCCCAGGCCGAAAACAACTGCTGTCGCAAGCTGCTTCCACCAAAGCGCAGTGGGGCTGTCGATTGAATATCCACCATTGATAAAGTCCAGAGACAAACCGAACATCATTGGCGTGAGGCCCGCCATAGTTGTCAAAGTTGTTAGCAAAACGGGTCGAATTCGCGCCTCGGCCGTTCGTACAATAGCCTCGATTCTGGGCATTTGGCGGCTGTATTCCTGATAAGTGTCAATCAGAACAATGTTGTTGTTCACCACAATCCCTGCAAGCGCCACAATACCTGTCCCGGTCATGATGATCGAAAAGGGCTGTTGCATCCACATCATTCCGATCAGTACACCGGTTGTGGAAAGCACGACGGCCAAAAGAACAAGAACAGAGTTGTAGAACGAATTGAATTGCGCCAGCAGAATTACGAACATTAGCCCCAACGCACCAGCAAACGCGTTGACCAGAAAGGCGCCCGATTCTTCTTGATCTTCCTGGTCTCCGGTCCATTCCCAACTTACCGTGTTGGTAAAGGGATCGGTGTTTAACCATTCGGTCAGAACCGCGATACGTTCATTCGGGTTGATCAGACCAAACTTGGCATCTCCGCTTTCAATGGCATTTTGCAGGTCATCGATACTTTCGGCGCCTGTTAGCTGCACAAGCTCAAAAGCCTTGCCTTCTGAGTTGGTCAAAACCGTTCCGGAAGGTTCTGCCCCTTCGGCGACCTCTTTCATTACGGCCAAACGTTGTTCTGCCCCATCTGAACCTTCGATGAACACTTTGCTCAAACTGGGTTCGACATCCGCTTTTACGTCATAGTAACGTTCCTGATTGACCCGGTCGATTACCGCGAGTTTGGCCACTGGCTTACGCGTGACAAAGTTCGAAAGAGGCACCAACCCATCCTGGGTTCGCACTTTTAGAGTATCCAAAGTTGATAACACTCGGTCTTCCTCGGGCAGGCGGACCCTTATTTCGATTTCCTCATCCGTGCTGTCAGGGCGCATTTCGCCCAACAGGATGCCGCGTGTCACCAATTGTACCATTGCACCAACGGTCGCAACATCGGCGCCAAAACGCCCGGCCTTGGCGACATCGACGTCGATTTGCCAGTCGATTCCGGGAAGCGGTAGGGTGTCTTCGACTTTGATCAGGCCGGGCATTGAATCAAACACCGAGCGTGCGTTTGACGCGGCTGTGGTCAGATCTTCCCAGCTGTCGCCTTTGATACGCAAATGTACCGGTTTGGCCGACGCGGGTCCCTGTTCTAAGGCCAAAATTTCGACCACGATACCCGGTAACTTGGCAAGTTCGGAACTCAACTCTTCCAGCACGAAATCGCCATCGAATTCAGGCGCAATAACCTGCCGTTCCAAACGTCCTCCAGCGACAGGTTCGGATACGGTGGGCCGATCCTCCCATGGTATGATCTCGAACTGAACTCGCCCTACCGTATCAGCCGGGGCTTGGGCACCGCCATTGTTTTGATCCAAACCGCCTTCGCCAGCAAAGGAAAAGACATTAATAACTGCGGGATGGGCGCTGATGACCTCTTCTGCCGCCAATACCATCGCGTCTTTTTCAGCCAGAGACAGGTTTCCCCGGGCGCGCACATACGCAGTGGCTTGTTCCGGTTCGTTTTCGACGAAAAACTCAACTCCGCGAGAGTTCTGTGGGAAAAGTACAAAAGCAATGTAGAAAACCATTGCGAACACCGCTGCGATAGCGACGATCGGCATTACCGGATTTCCAACCAGAAATTTGACGAAATAACCAAAAGGGGTGTGTTCTTTTGATGTTTGAACCTTCTCGTCGACCTTACGTTCAATTCGCGCCGCGCTGAGCGTAACCGAACCTGCAAAAGCTCCAAACAAAAATAGAACCGCTCCAACGATAGAGCCGCCGGGCAACAAATAGCTGGGGTTCAGCATCAGCATCGCGCCAAGGAAAATCAAATAAAGTGAAGGCGGGACCAATGCGGCGCGTACCCACCATGGAGTACGTGCCCTTAACCATTTCGACATACGGTCGAAAGTGCGGCTAAGGCGTCCGGAAACGCCGCCCATGACCGGAAGATAGATAAGCGCGACGATTAACGACGCCGAAAGTACGAAAATAAGCGTAACGGGCAACATCCCCATGAACTCGCCAGGAACACCGGGCCAAAACAGCATGGGAAGAAAGGCACAAAGTGTAGTGGCCGTTGACGACACGATCGGCCAAAACATCCGTTGAGCGGCCTGAACGTAGGCGTGCATGGGGCCAACGCCTTCTTTGATGCGTTTGTCAGCGTATTCGACAACAACGATGGCGCCATCTACCAACATTCCGACTGCCAGAATGAGACCGAACATCACGATATTGGAAATGCTGACACCCATTACAGCAAGAAATGCAAAACAAAGGAGGAATGATGTCGGAATGGCAAATCCAACCAAAAGCGCGGCACGCGTTCCTAATGACGCAAGCACTACGATCATCACCAAAGCGATCGCAGTCAGAACAGATCCTTCCAGCTGACTGACCATTGATCCAACGATACGGCTCTGGTCGTTAGAAGTTCCGACATCGACGGCCGCCTGCAATTCAGGTGGCCATTTAGTCTGGGCTGCATCAATTGTCTGTTTCACCTGTTCAACTGTGTCAATCAGGTTGAATCCCTTGCGTTTGACCACTTGCAACGCCACGGTGGCTTCGCCATTGAAGCGGGCAGTACCCGAGCGGTCTTCGAAGGTGTAATTGATTTCGGCCAACTCACCCAGAGTTACGACGCGGTCGCCGTTAACTTTGACGGGCAGTTCGTACACATCCCGTGCGGTTTTGAACGAGGACGGAATTTTAACCGAGAATGTGCCTTGCGCCGTTTCTACTTCGCCTGCCGCAATCAATTGGTTGTTGTTGCGCACGACGTCGATCAATTCGGCCGCTGTAACGTTATAGGATTCGAGTCGAAGTGGATCGATGATAACTTCCAGCAACTCGTCGCGATTACCCGCTATTCCAGCTTCAAGCACAGAATCCAATGCTTCAAGTTCATCCTGCAAGTCTTTGGCAATGCGGGCCATTGTGCGTTCAGGTACAGCGCCCGTCAAGTTCACGATGACTATCGGGAATTCCGAAAAGTTGATTTCGAACAGTGAATATTGTTCAGCGCCATCGGGAAATTCGGCCTGTGCGCTGTTCATTGCATCACGCACATCGGCGGTTATGGCTGTCTTGTCCCAGCCGAAGTCAAATTCCAGCCCGATGCCGGCATAGCCTTCAGCAGCGGTGGCGGTCATTTCCTTTAGGCCATCCAAATCCGCCAGTTCGGTTTCCATTGGTTTGACCAAAAGGTTTTCGGAATCCTCTGCCGAGATTCCGGGGAATGACACTGAAACGAACAGGGCGGGGATTTCAATGTCCGGCTCGCCTTCCTTAGGCAAGCTGACATAGGCGAACCCCCCCACAACAAGTGAGATCGCAATGAACGCCAGAACCATTCTGGCGCGGCCAGCGGCCCAACTGACGATACCCGTCATTGCGATTCTTCCATGTAAGTCGGCGCCACGGCCACACCGCTTGTCACAAATTCCTGCCCTACAACAATCACATCAGTTGTTTCTGGAAGGCCACCGATCCATACGCCTTCGGACGTGTCGCGCAGCAACTCAATCGGCATGAAATCGACGATGTTGCCCGCCCCGACTGTACGTACACCCAACTGGCCGTCATTGTTGAGTGTAAGAGCAGATTGCGGTAGCAAGTGAGCTTTGACGCCTTCCGCTGCAATCTGAATTTCTGCGGTTTGGCCGTCTCGAATCAACAGTTCGGGGTTGGGTACGGTTACTTCCACCTCAAATGTGCGAGTTGTTTCGTCTGCCGAACGACTTAAGAAAGTTACGCGACCTTCAACCTGAAGCCCTGTAACCAGTTTGGCCGAGGCCAAGGACCCTACAATAATGCGATTCACTTCAGTTTCCGGAACAAAACCGACCAGTTTTATCGGATCAAGCTGTATAACAGTCGCGCACAGTGATCCGGGTTGCATCAAGCTCCCTAGTTCTGCGGTATCGCTTTCCAGCAAACCTTTGAACGGAGCCTCGATGGTAAGCCTGTCCATTTCGCGACGGGCTGCGGCGACTTCGGCTACGGCTGCCTCGATACCCGCTTGAGTGGCTTCCAATCCTGCTTCAGCAGATTTCACGCCGGCATCGGCGCTGCTCATAGCGGCCTCGCTGGAAATTCGGCGTGTTTCTGATCCAAATCCACTTTCAGATAGTCGGCTGGCTGCTTTCAGATTGATTTCGGCTTCGGCGACCAGAGCGTGAGCTTCTTCCAAACGAGCCTCAGCCTCGGGTATTCGGCTTTCTGCTTCAAGTTTTCCTGCCATCGCTTCGGCCAGACCCGCAGGACGTGTGCCGGGGTCAAGTTCGCAAAGAAGATCACCCGCTTCGACAAATGCGCCTTTGCGCATCGGTTCGGAGACCACTGTCGACGTAGTTTCTGCCAAAACTTCAACCTGACGGTTCGCTTTTGTTTGTCCCCGCAAGAGCACGGCACTGCCTATCTCGCGTGCGGTCGATCGGAGTGCGACGACTCCAACAGCGTTTTCGGCGACGACAGAACCCTGTTCAACGGAATCTTCGGCCGATGCGGATTGATCTTCGCCACGACCAGCGAACGCAAACAGTTCATCCCGTTGAAAAACCAGGAAATACAATGCGACGGTGACCAAAACCGCGTTGATTAGGGAAATCAACCGCATACAAAGCCTCTCTACCAATACCTTGGCCAAACTGAACCTTGGCGCACATGCCTTGAAATGGGGCCGAACCCCATGCATGTCCATACTGAACTGAATAGTTCGGTTCACTTTTTTAGGCAAGAGGCGCCAGTATATCACAGAATGTGTGAATTCGGGCACTTGGCTTGGCCGTGGCGGCGGGGTATGACATGGCGCCAGAAAGCCGAATACAACGCCCGGGGGCAGGATGAGCGACGCCGATAGTTTTATTGATGAAGTCACCGAAGAGGTACGACGCGACCGCATGTACCTGCTTTTGCGTCGTTGGGGATGGATCGGGGTAGTTGCTGTAGTCGCGATCGTTGGCGGCGCAGCGTTCAACGAATACCGCAAGGCCCGCGAAACCGGCCAAGCCGAGGCACTGGGCGACGCAATCCTTTCCGCGCTGGCCGAGAACGGGTCGACCGAGCGCGCTGAACGTCTAAGCCAGATTGATGCTGAATCAGCTGGCGGGGACGCGGTTCTGAACATGCTTTCGTCCGCATCACAATTCGAGGCGGGTTCCGAGGCTGAGGCTGTCGAAAAGTTGAATGCTATCGCGGTTCAGGGCGATCTGCCGGAGATTTATCGCGCTATCGCCAGTTTCAAAGCGTTGTTACTGCAAACTGATTCTTTGCCGGCCGCTGATCGGCGTCAGCAATTTGAGGCCCTGGCAGCACCTGGTGCACCTTTGCGGCTGCTGGCCGAAGAGCAGCTCGCTCTTATCGAGATTTCAGAGGGAGAGACACAGGCCGCGATTGAACGCCTGCAGGCTCTTCGCCAGGACGCAGAGGCCAGCTTTGACCTTCAACAACGTGCTGGTCAGCTGATTGTGGCACTCGGCGGTGAGCCGGAACCACTTGTGGCGCAGCAAGGTTGATCCTTCGGGTCGGCAAAACGGGATGTGACAGGCTGGTGCAAGAGATCATGGCAGCAAAATATATTTCTCATTTTGGACTAGTGGTTTCTGCGCTGACCCTAATGACTCTCAGCGCCTGTCAGGAGCCTGAGGTTATTTTACCTGGCGAGCGTGAAGACATTCGTCCTGCGATAGACAATGAAACAGTTGAGACGCGGGGATCAAAACCGATCAGTTTGCCCGGGCAGTCTGCGAATGCCAGCTGGCCGCAAAGCCCAGGTACAGCTGCATTTCGGACAACAAATGCCGCTCTTCGCGCTACGCCTCAGCGGATTTGGTCAACCTCGATCGGAGCGGGCGACGCGCGCAAACAGCGCATAACTGCTGATCCGGTTGTTGCTGGGGGATTGATTTACACGCTCGATGCAGCGGCAACAGTTTCAGCCGTTACTCCTCAAGGGGCAGTCGCGTGGAGCACTAATGTTATCCCTGCCACCGAAAAAGAAATTGATGCGACCGGCGGTGGCATAGCATATGCGAACGGGATTCTATACGTCTCGTCCGGATTTGGTCGGCTGACGGCTTTGGATGCCAAAACTGGAGTTCAGCGTTGGCAAAAGCGTTTGAATGCTACAGGCAGTGGTGCGCCATTGGTTAGCGACGGGCTGCTGTATCTTGTTGCTGGTGACGATACTGGTTGGGCAGTCAACACCAAGGATGGGCGCATTGCTTGGCAGGTTCAAGGCACTCCAAGCGTTGGCAACGTGCTTGGGGCTCCAGCTCCGGTTGTGACCTCGGACTTAGCGGTTTTCGCATTTGGGTCCGGCGATGTCGCGGCGACCTTTCGCAAAGGAGGTATCCGGCGCTGGAACGCTTCTGTTGCCGGTGGACGTCGCGGGCGCGCTGCTGCGCGTGTCGTAGACG
This sequence comes from Ruegeria sp. BHSA163, assembly GCF_059613365.1. Taxonomy (NCBI): domain Bacteria; kingdom Pseudomonadati; phylum Pseudomonadota; class Alphaproteobacteria; order Rhodobacterales; family Roseobacteraceae; genus Ruegeria; species Ruegeria sp. BHSA163. Next base: position 840 of record NZ_JBXWSJ010000084.1, on the reverse strand, counting down.
TAACCGGAGGTCCCATGGTCTCAGGCGGCACGATCTATATCGGAAACCATTCTGGTCGCACTGTCGCCTTTGATGCCGCCACGGGTGAGCGCCGCTGGACCGCGCCTGAAGGCGCAGTTGATACGGTCTGGCCTGCAGGTAACAGCATCTTTCTGATCAGCGATCGCAGTCAGTTGGTCCGCCTGGATGCTTCTGACGGATCGATAGTCTGGGCCCAAGACCTGCCAGGTTTTGTCAAGGACAGGCCAGGGCGTCGGGGACCAATCTTTGCCCATTACGGCCCAATTGTTGCCGGAGGCCGAGTTGTTGTCGCCTCAAATGACGGATTCTTGCGCTTTTTTAGCCCGGTCGATGGGTCGCTGGTGCACCAAGTCGAGGTTCCGAACGGCGCGACTACCGCCCCTGTCGTAGCAGGGCAAACGCTATACGTCGTTTCGACCAAGGGCGAACTGCACGCTTTCCGTTGACGGAAAGATGCGCTAAAGGGCGCTTCTTGAGTTTTGAAAGTTGAGTATCATGTCGCTGACCCTCGCAATTGTGGGGCGCCCCAATGTGGGTAAATCCACTCTGTTCAATCGCCTTGTCGGCAAACGATTGGCCTTGGTTGACGATCAACCGGGGGTAACGCGGGATCTGCGTGAAGGCGAAGGTCGGCTGGGCGATCTTCGATTTACTGTGATCGACACCGCAGGTCTTGAGGACGCGACGGACGACAGTTTGCAAGGGCGGATGCGTCGCCTGACTGAACGCGCAGTTGATATGGCAGACGTTTGCCTGTTCATGATCGATGCGCGAACCGGCCTTACTCCAACTGATGAGATGTTTGCTGAAATCCTGCGA
>NZ_JBXWSJ010000083.1:0-13500 GCF_059613365.1 Ruegeria sp. BHSA163 | reverse complement strand
AGGTGACGATGGGGAAAGAACAAAAGAAGGATACTCGAAACCTTGCATTGCCGTGCTGCCTTTCGACAACATGTCCGTTGATCCGGAGCAAGAATACTTTTCCGACGGCCTAACGGAAGACATTATAACTGCACTCTCCAAACACCGCTGGCTGGACGTAATCGCCCGCAACACGACATTCGCTTACAAGGGACAATCCCCCAATGTAACCTCACTAGCTGCAGAATTTGGTGTGACCTATGTTCTGGAGGGCTCTGTACGTAAGGCGGGGAAGCGCATCCGGGTGACCGGCCAATTGATAGACACCAGCACTGGCGCGCACATCTGGGCGGAGCGCTACGATCGAAACTTAGAGGATATTTTTGAACTTCAGGACGAGATCACCCAGACCATTGTTGGTCGAATTGAGCCAGAGATCGGCCTAGCCATCCGGCAGAAGATCGAAAAGGCACCGCGCCCGGATATTAATGCTTGGGACGCTTTTCACTTGGGTGTCGCTAACTTCTACAAGTTTACGAGTGAAGGAAACAATGAGGCACAACGCCTGTTGCTGCGCGCCCGGGAGCTTGACCCAAACTATGCCGAAGCCCACGGCATGTGGGCCTACGCGACCATCCTCGGAATGGTCTATTGGGATACAGAGCCTGATCCCGCGTTGATGGATGAGGCGCTGGTCGCGGCTCGGCAGGCCGTGTCGCTCGATAGTCAGAACGCCTTGCTCTACATGTTGATGGGGCGAGTGCAATTGGCTCGTAAGGAGTATCGCGCTGCACTCGCGGAGAACGAAAAAGCCATTCAGTTGAACCCGACCTTGGCCCCTGCATTCTGCGCGCTCGGGGATTCCCTTGCATATGAAGGACGCTACGAGGAAGCCGAACTGCAGTTCGAAAAAGCGGTAGATATGAGCCCGAACCACCCACAGCTTTGGGCATTTTTGAGCTACGGCTCGCTTAACTTTCTGTTCGACCGTCAATTTGAGAAAGCGCTGGACTGGGCAGAGCGGGCCGCGGACATTCCGAACTGCCAATATTGGGCATTGGCTCACGCAACGGTAGCGCTAGCCTATCTTGATCGGATTGACGAGGCGCGGCAAATGAAAAATCGTCTGCTGAGGGAACGGCCGGACTTCAGTCAAAAATTCGCTGAAAAAAAGCTTTTTTTCTTGAAGCGGGAAGAGCAAATGGCTCTCTACTTGGAAGGGTTAGAGAAGGCCGGCATATCGGATTAGGGTGCTAAAACTTCACTGTGTGTTTGCGCAGGGAGCCGTCAATCAATGGCACTTTCGAGAAGTCGCGCCTAACGCAGATGTCGGGTTCGAGCTGGACTTTTAACTTAAAGCCAAAGTCAGTTTGGTCAGCGCAGCAGACGTTCAGACGGTCATGTCAGAAGAACTTGTCTTGAGGCGGGCAGGGTGGTTGCGTAGCGTTTGGGAATGACCAAACCTGCCTCCTTCAAGTACTTCAAAACCAGTCCCGAGATTATCCGCTTGGCCGTGATGCTTTATATCCGGTTTCCCGAACACCAAGGTCTTCGCCTTTACCATCGAGGCAATTGTTAGTTCCCATTTCGTATTCAGGGTTCCGCCAATATGAAATGGTCCGAGTGCCGTGTTTTCTGACGCTCCAACGGGCCGTCTTGAGTTGATTGCATCAACCAACATTGAAACGCCGAGAATGTCTGACAAAAGCATGTACTCCTGCCGCCAGTCATCGCACATCTGACCAGTCTTTGTCGGAAATTCAATGGCTTGCATCCACTCTTCCTGGGTCGGCTCAATTTCTTTTACAGCTGCATGCAGATGTCGTGTTATTGACCCCATAAACCTTCATGGCTGCGCCTATGGCCTGGGCTTCTAATTTGGCTGGACCAATGGCCTCTCGCGTTGGAACGTTACTCGGTGCTCCCGGCATGCTACTATGCAATTCATCTTCCAGCATAGGAGGAGTTCGCGCATGCAAGTAAGATTCTGGGGCACTCGTGGCTCAATCGCTAAACCCGGTTCAGGAACAGTGCGCTATGGTGGCAACACGTCTTGCGTAGAAGTTCGCTCGGCTTCAGGAACTCTAGTTATCTTGGATTGTGGAACCGGTCTGCAGAATCTGGGCGAGGCTTTGATGAAGGATAGCGCTGGTCCCATTATTGGTCATATCCTAATCACCCATACTCACTGGGATCACATCCAAGGCATTCCGTTTTTTGGACCATTCTTCAAGCCCGGAAATGAATGGGACATTTATGCTCCACGTGGACTGAACCAAAGTTTAAAAAACGTCCTCGCTGGCCAAATGGAGTATACATACTTTCCCATCACGCTTGAATCCTTCTTATCTACCATTCGGTATCATGACATCTTGGAAGGTGTGTTTGAAGTCAGCGATATTAAGATCCGAAGTCAATATCTGAACCATCCCGCTTTGACGTTGGGGTACAGGCTTGAGGTCGATGGTGCAGCAGTCGTCTATGCCTGTGATCATGAGCCTTACTCCCGTCAATTCGGGGCTGGCGTGGCAGGTATAAGCGAACAAGATCGCCATCACATAGATTTCTTAGGAAATGCCGATCTTGTAATCCATGACGCACAGTACACCGCAGCAGAATATCCATCGAAGGTTGGATGGGGGCACAGTTCGATTGAACGGGTTGTGGACATGTGTCGATTGGCCAATGCAAAGAGGCTTGCCTTTACTCATCACGATCCGCTCAGACATGATGACAGCATTACCGAAATCGAACGAGCGGCAAGCGGCTACGCTGCGGCATCCAATGCGTCACTTGACGTTTTCGCAGCACAAGAAGGCATGTCAATCGAGATTGCTTACAGTGACAGGGTTTCCTCATCTACAGACAACAGTGCATTTTCGGCGGTCACTCCAATTATTCCGGCGCTGTTGGACCACGATGTCTTGTTGGGAAGTGTCGATCCGCTCCTAGTGAATTTGATATCGGAAATTTGCGAAACTGAGGACGCACGGATTGTTGTAGCGGAGAACGCAAAAGAAGTTCTGCAGGTGGCGGCGGCCAAGCAACCATCTCTCATTATCCTTGATGAACAACTGGAGAAAGGCTTCTGCCTCGATGTAGCGCAGAAGATTCGAACCATTGGAAGCGCGCACTCTGCTGAGGCAACGATTGTCGCCGTCACAGATGACGAAAATGAACTGACTAGCGCTGCTGAATTCGTCGATGACATTCTGCTTAAGCCGTTCTCGACAGAATACGCCCGCACACGTGTTCGGGCATGGTTACTGCGCAACACTTGCCGTTGGATCCGCTCACCCCTTCCGCACGATGAGGACAGCCGCCTTGAGTCTCTTCATCGCTTAAATATTCTGGATACGGAGCCTGAGGATCGGTTTGACAGATACACGCGGCTCGCGGCCACTTTGTTTAATGTCCCGATCGCGCTGGTCAGTCTAGTAGACCGCGACCGTCAATGGTTTAAGTCCAGGCACGGATTAGCCGTGGATGAAACTACACGGGAAGTGTCATTTTGCGCGCATGCGCTGCACGAAGAAAACATGCTGGTGGTAAACGACGCACTAGCCGATCCCCGGTTTGCAGACAATCCACTGGTGACGAATGATCCTAGAGTACGGTTTTACGCTGGCTACCCTCTCGCACTTCCGAACAACAGTCGCGTGGGCACCTTCTGCGTAATCGATGTGCGGCCACGCGAACTGAACGAGCAACAAATCGGTATGTTGCGCGACCTCGGGCAGATGGTCGAACTGGAATTATCTACGCTGTAAGAAAACTTGATCCGTTCAGTGATATCTTTCTGGCCATTCCCCAATAGGAACCGAGAGCCCCAGTCAATGGTTAGTCCAGCCGCAAATCAAGCGTTCACGCTATCCGGGCTGGTCAGAGCCCCGCAGAAACTTTAAGATTTCCGCTAAGTGCCCGAAACGTAGTCCCGATTTCTTCCACAGAGCAGAACTCGCTGAACGGTCTTGTCAGAAGAACTTGGCTTGAGCAGGGCAGGGCGGTTATGGGTACGTATTGCGGATCTTGATACAAGCGTGGCTTCAGAACCCCTTGTGTCTGCTTTGGCAGCGAAAGCCGTCATCCGACGGTTTTTGTCAGATGACCGCGTTGAGCCCAAGACGGTCGTCTCTATATGTTATTATTGTTGAGGCCAAAGAATCCGGAGGAACCGAAATGCTGCTCCGCCAGTTCCGATTAACCGTACACGAAAGCAAGGCCGAAGAATTTGAGACGATTTTTCGCGATCAGATACTGCCTCTTGTGAAAAGTCAGGACGGCTTGATCTGGGTGGCGGCCGGAAAACCTTGGAGAGACGACCCGAATGCGTTCTGCATGACCATGCTCTGGCGCGACTTGGCTTCGATAAAAGCTTTCGCGGGCGACAACTGGCTCGAAGCGCGGATCGAGCCCGAGGAGCGAGATTTGATTGCCTCGGCCAGCATCGAGCACTTTGAGTTGCTAGGAGAGGTAGGGCCCTGAAAGGTTTAAGGTGAGCTTTGTCCGCAGAGCAGACATTCGCCGCGATTGAGTCAATGACTGCTTCGAGCCCGAAGCAGCCACAGAAATTTCGCCGTTAGAATTGAAGGAAGCTTTGGTCCGATGACTTTTTTCTGGACGTCCGGTCTACTTTTTAAAGGGTTATCGCTCTACAAACAGATTATTAGAGCTCCGGTCCGAACCGAAGATCACTGCGTGTCGGGCGGCACTTTCATCCCGGCTTTTTCGAGCCCGTCCACATACGATGCGATCAAATCCTCAGGAAGCTTGCGCTGACGCATAGGGAAGCGGGGATCGTTTCCGCAGGGCGGTTCGATAGTAGCGATATGGTCCAAGGTCGCCTTGCCGTTAACGGTATCGCCCACCTTGCCGTAGGCGGCCGCCTTTGACCATTGAATGAAACAGTGGTTGGGTAACGTGATCTTGACCACTTCTGCCAATGCTTCAGGGAACTTTTCGTTCCGGAAATTATCCAGGAAGAACACGAAGTGCGCCCACGACGGATAACGAGGATTGATCTCCATCATCCGCCCGACGAGTTCCTTGCCGCGCTCCAGATCGCCCGAATAGTAGGAAAAGTTGCCAAGATCACCTATCATGTCCGCATCGTTCGGGTTCAGCGCCAGCGCCTTGTCGGCCATTTCCTTAAAGGCCGCATAACCTTCGCCGCGCATTTGACCGATGACGGCGCGCCGGTAGTAGGGGTCTGCATTCGCGTTATCGAGTTCGATTGCGCGTTTTGCTGCTGCGTCCGCGCGGTCGAGCAATGCCTGCGCCTCAGCCTCGGTATGAGACTCGTTCTTGTAGGTCTCTATCAAGATGGCGGAAAGGTAAGACCAAGCTTGCGCATAGTCGGGGTCAAGCTTCACCGCCCTGCCCAAGCATTCGCGCACGCTTGCCCTGTCGGTGCGCGACACGTTGATCCCGTAGTAATCGTAAAGAGCCACACATTCGTAAGCCGTCAAATTGTCGGTGCGCATGGCACGAACGCGACGGGCCTCCTCAAGTTTTAGCACGCCCGATCGTGTGCCGACCGTCGCGACTACGCCTGCGGTAATCTCGTCCAGAACGTCGAAAATGTTTTCGGCACTCAGATCGCCGTCATAGGTCTGCGACCAAAGCATATGCATCTCTCGCGCGTCGGTCAGACGGGCCGTGACCCTGAGTCGGTGGTCGGATCGCCACAGGTTCCCTTCCAGAACATAGTCGGCACCTAGTTCTTTATTAATACGCCGGAGATCACCATTGGCCCCTTGATAGGGGCGGGTCGCGTTCAGCGACAGCACGAACAAGTCAGCGAATTTCGACATTTCCGTCGACACCGCTTCCGTCAAGCCGGTCGCAAGCTGCGCACTTTCGGCATTATTGCTAAGGATATCAAACGGTACGATTGCCAGCCTAGGACCCGCCGGAAGCGGCGGCAGCGGCGCACTGTCTGAAGGCATGAAATGAAGCACCGCCAGAAGCGACACCAGTGCCGCCGTGAGAACCGCACCCCCCGCTACCAATAGGTGGAGCCGCCGTCGCATATTAGGCATTGGCACTAGATTGTCTGTCCAGCCGTAAACCTGGACTTTCAGCAGTATATTCTTCAAACTGCGCTCGCCGCGATCCTCGAACATTGCTTTCTGGTTCGACGCCAATTGAAGATAGGCAGGTTGCGAGATCAGCACCCCGCCCGGATCGGCCTGTTCTTGGAGACGCGAGGCTAGGATCACACCCTCGCCGTGCCGGTCGTCGCCTTCAAGAATCACGTCGCCCACCGTCACGCCGATCCGCAGTGTCAGTTGACGGTCTTCGGCAAATTCGCGGTTGTAGTCGCGCAGCGCCCTCTGAATGGTTACCGCGCAATCCACCGCATCGACGACGCTGTTGAACTCAATCAAAAAACCGTCGCCCATGATTTTGAAGATACGTCCTCGATGCTTCTGCACCGACGGCTCTAGCAACGTCTTGCGCAAATTGCGCAGGCGTTCATAGGTGTCGGCCTCGTTACGCTCCATGTGACGGCCGTAACCAACCACGTCGGCTGCAAGTATGGCTGCAAGTCGGCGCTTCCGGCGTTCGGACGGCATCGCAGGTTCCTCGATAAGGGGCGCATCACGGACACAGCTGATATTAGATTATTAACACGCAAAATGCGAATTGCGTTATGCCAATTGGGTTCTGAAGAACTCGAGCGGCGGGAATCCATTGAGGCCAGCTTGGGCAAAATGAGACAGTGGGCGAGACGCAGCATCGAGCCGAAATGCCGGGCTCGCTAGGTGTCGGCTTAGTCCGTATTGCAAACATTGGGCGGGTCTTGTCAGAAGAACTTTGCTTGAGCGGGGCAGGGTGTTTGCGTAGCGTTTGGGAATGAACAAACCTGCCTCATTCAAATACTTTAAAACCAGCCCTGAGATCATCCGCCTTGCTGTGATGCTGTATATCCGTTTCCCGCTCTCGCTTCGGAATGTCGAAGATCTGCTGCATGAACGCGGGATCGATGTCAGCCATGAAACCGTCCGCTATTGGTGGAACAGGTTTGGCCCGATGTTCGCATCAGAGATCCGAAGAAAGCGTGTTCAGCAACTCCGAGCCTTTTCAAAATGGAAGTGGCACGTAGACGAAGTATTCGTGAAGGTGAACGGCAAACGTCACTATCTCTGGCGTGCCGTCGATCACGAAGGTGAAGCGCTTGAAGCCGTTGTCACCAAACGCCGAAACAAAGCTGCAGCAGTGAGATTCCTCAGGAAATTGATGAAGCGGCACGGCAAAGCTGAAGAGATCGTCACAGATCGGTTCGCTTCCTACAAGGCTGCGCTCAGAGAAATGGGTGCACTGGAAAAACAACAGACGGGCAGGTGGCTCAACAATCGAGTCGAAAATTCGCATCTTCCCTTCCGACGAAGAGAACGCGCCATGCAACGTTTCAGACGTATGCGAAGTATGCAGAAGTTCGCCTCTGTCCATTCCTCAATCTACAACCATTTCAACCAGGAAAGATCGCTCGCTAGCCGAAACACCTTCAAGCTGACACGCAGCGCTGCTCTTGCCGAGTGGCGCGAACTTGGCGCGGGATAAAGGACAGCGTCATTGGCCTATCAGAGACGAGTTCGAATTCGTCTGACAGCACCTCTGTTCAGACTTGGACTTGGGGCGGCTCCAGGGATTGCAAGATTGCCCTTTCTGCTTGTCGCTCTACTTCAGAGGGTGGCCAAAACCGACGGCAACGTCCTTGTTTGATCAAGCAATGTCTGCAAAAATGAAGTCGCTGACAGTCAATTGACTTGAGGCAATTCCGTCCAAGAACAATGTTGTACTTTCAAAACTTAATTCAGTTCCGTCACTTGTATCGCGCAAAGAAAGCTCGGACAAGCTCAGCGCTGTGTCGGACAAGTCGATTAGGTCAAACCCGTCTTCGAAGTCAAGAATGTTATCGCTGCCGTCACGTGTCGAGAATACGAATATGTCATTTCCAAGACCACCTTGCAGTACGTCGTTACCCGCTCCACCAACGAGAACATTGTCTGACTCGTTGCCGATCAAATGATCATCGCCAAATCCGCCTATCGCCTGTTCAATGATTGTTCCGTATGCAATTGAAATATTGTTACTTACCGGATACCATCCGTAAGCGGTGCCTGCAGTACTGAATGACCCAGAATTGAGGTCCAGATATACTGAATTTGACGATGAAGAAGCGTCAAGACTATCCCACCCGCCGGCATCCCAAATGGTCATCAGGGTGTCGTTCAGATTGGATACGTTATAAGTACTATCAGCAACAGCGGTTTCTGAATTGGCTCCGTAAAGATGCTGAAGGGCGACAATATCGTAAAGCATGTAGGTTGACGGTTCGATACCGCCCATTCCAGAATGCTCTGAATAAGACATTACGGAATACTGATGGTTCATTTCTGCCAGAGGCAGCGCCGTGCCTTCATGCGGGTGCTCCAGCCCCAGCGCGTGGCCAATTTCGTGCATTAGTGTCAGGTAGCCATTACTTCCAGGGCTCACAATCTCGTTCGACGAAACGGCATTATTGATCCATACGTCGCCAGCGCGCTCAGTGCCCGTTGGTAGATATGCCCAGGCAGAGCCGTAGGTCAGGCTGGCTGTTCCAAAGGCGAGATCGCCGACGCTTTCTGATTCCTCAACGAAAGTAATGTTCGTGAATTCTTCTATATGGTCTAGAATTTCCAGAACAGCAGCGATTTGCGCGTCCGAAAGGGGAGCAAAACCTTCGCTTTCAGGAGAACCGGATCCGTAATAGTCAGGAAGCAAGCTCAAAAAGCTGTAAGTTATAGTTACCGCGCTACCTATTTCTTGATCGTCGTTCCAGCGTAGATTGGTGTCGCTAGAGCCGTCGGGTAGCAGTGCATCGAGAACATAGCTCGGCGCTTCAGGGCCTTCGATTGGTTGAGAAATGTTGTCGGGGGCCGACGCCGCGATATTGAGGGTAACCGTCGCCGTCGATGTTTCACCGGCAGAGTCAACTACAACATAACTAAAACTGTCGGTTGTTTCGCTGGTTTCATCATAAAAATCTGGTGTAATGTAGGTGAAGTAGCCATTCTCATTAATCGATACCGTCCCGCCATTCGCAGTGACCCCGTCAAAAGATTCGATGTAGAGAATGTCCCCATCCGGATCAAAATCGTTCAGAAGCACACTCAGTGAAGATTCGAAGACCCCGCTTGCCAACACTTCAAAGAAATCTCCGTGGGCTTCCGGCGCATCGTTAACCGCAGTAATATTCACGGTGACGGTGGCAGTGGCAGCACGCCCGTACATGTCCAGTACAGTATAAGTGAACCGATCCTCTCCAAAAACGTTTGCGAACGGCTGGTAGACGATCGAGCCGTCGGCCTGAATATTAACTTCGCCCAGATTACCCTGTGAGAGTGAGGAGATTATTAGCGCGGTGCCGCCGTCATTTTGCAGCACGTCAATTGTGATAGATTGATCTTCTGAAATGGAAATCGTGTCGTCGTTTGCGATCGGATGGGGAAATAGATCTTCATCGTTATTAACGGGGAATAAATCGTCTACAAGAACGTCGCCGTCCTCGAATGATAGGGCCTCAATGCCGATCAGATAATCGCGTTCAATCTCGCCGTCTTGAGTATCACGGTATACCCAAAAACCGTCATCTGCCTGTTCAAACAAATATTCTGCAATCGATCCGCCATAGAGCGCCGTGTCAATCCCATCTCCACCGTCAATGAGATCATTTCCCGCGCCTCCTGACAAAGTGTCGTTTCCGCCAAGGCCAAACAGTTTATTATTTCCGCCATTCCCCGAAATCAGGTTGTCAAGTTCATTGCCCGTTGCTGTCAGATCCTCGGTGCCGACCAGGATGAGATCTTCCACATTGGACGAAAGAGTGAAATTTACACTGGCCTCAACGGTATCATGGCCTCCGTTCCGGCGCTCGGATACAAAAACGCCCTCTAAATCAATGACGTATAAATCGTCACTTTTCCCGCCTGCGAGGATCCCGCTGTCGTTTTGTGATTGCGGCACGTCCTGACCGCTGGAACCCTTTTTCGATCGTCCCATTCACGCCTCTCTTCTTCAGGTTGCATGGACCCGGCCATACTGTTCTTATAGGCAACTCATGACACCCGGGAATATTGGTAGGTGATGCCAAAGAGGTATCTTCGTCATAAAGCGCTTAGGTGGCTTTTTGGGGGCGAAAACCTGGAGCTTCGGCGGTCAAAACGGGGCAAAAATATGGAGATTTGCTCCAACTTTCACCGTTACGAATCGCTACGATATTCTTTTGTTTGTGGTTTTTTGTGATCTGGCGAAAGCGCAGTCAGAATATGAAAATCACCGGGGTCGTTCTGCAATAGGTTGATTTGCGCAATTGCTCGGATTCTCGGTCGGACTTGCGTCGAGGTCGGGGGATATTTCCTGCGATGTCTGTCTAAATACATGTTTTTTTTAATTTTAGTGTATATTGTCAGTGTTTGTAATGGTGATTTCACGCAACGACTTCATACGCGCGAGAGCAGCCCCAAAAGCTGTGGAAAACTGTTGTCCTAAGTGTGCCAGGTTGTTAACGTTCTCCATACAAAAAAATTGTGGGGTAATCGAGCGATGTACTTCCCTGGGGGGTTGGTTGAGTACTTTTGGTTCGAGAATATTGTTAGTTCCCAATTGGGTTGTGTGGGTTGCGTTAAGCGATTGTTGCCGCGTAAGGCAATGGATCGAGATTAGCAGGCGGCAATTGTGCTCAATCCTAAATTGTTGTGCAGGCAATCGCGTGGTTGGCCTTTGCAAGTTGCTATCCGACGGCAGCTTCTTTCCTTCTTTTCTGTCTCCGGTTTTTCAGTATCCGGTTTTTAACCTGCGCTTTAAGTATGTAAGTTGCGCCAAAACTCCTTTTCCCCAAAAAAGTTTGCGCCGCCATTCCGGCAGTGTGATTGACCGAAGGGTGCTTCGATGAGCCTTGATATCACGACGGATGAATATATCGATGACGGAACCTTTGCCGTTACCACTGACCAACTTGATTATCTGCCGGATGATTGGGCTGAAATAACCATCTGGAATACCGAAGTAGGGGGCACTGTGGCGCTTCAGGTGCAGCACCTGGACGCGGGCGCAGATGGCATCTTCAATACCGCTGACGATGTAATCGACGCGGGCCCAACCGATGATCCCGCCGATGATGGCACAGGCCCGCTGGGGAATAGCGCAGACCATGAACTCATTTATGTTACAGACGGCGGCTATGGCGACGCTGATGGAATCGCCAACGGTATTATCGTCTACGACTGGTACGTGAACCCGGACGACTCTATCGAAGAATGGTTCTTGGTTAGCGCACAGGAAGTCGAAGCCGGCGCAGATGGGATCGTTGGCACCGCTGACGACGTGTTCGGCGATACTGATACAGCCAAGTTCAGCGACAACCAGTTGAGCCTTTATTCTTGGCGCAATGAAGTAAACACGCCCAATTGGAATACCAATACGACGATCCAAAGTGCCAACTCTATATATGCCGAGAACGAGGTCATCCCATTCCGCTGGACATCCGTGGACGGTGGCGGAAGCGCGCCGCAGATGATCGAGGGACAGACTTACACCATTGTCATCGACTACGCGTTTCGCGGAACTGGGGATAACACAGACAAGTTCTTTATGGATTATCTTACGTCCTATGACGCTACTGAGGAGGTTGACCCAGCGTTTGGAACAGGCTCAGATCTCGCCGGTTTCCAAGAAGATTATAGAATTTTCACTTGGCAAATCACTCAGGATGGCGAAGCAGATATCCAATATCCAACAGGTTTTTCTGCGGGCTTTATCACTTTCTATAATATCAGCAGCGTCTCCTTCGTTAGCTACAGCTCTGATCTAGCGAACACCAATAGGGAAGATCGTCAGCTAACAATTGAGGTTACCGTTGCCGATGATTTGGACGGAACGGCCAATGAATCGGTGAATGTTGGAATGGCATTCGGGGGTCATTTGGCATCGGAGCTGCAATACGGTCTCGGTAACGGTGCAGGCAACTTCCCCGGCGCTTCGCCTCAGGTAGTCGTTGATTTGGATCCTGCGACCTCTGGAGGGCTTACTGATCTTAATATAAATCCAGACGCAATCGTTCCGTTAGGGGCCATAACAATTGTCAAGGACGCGATACCGGACAGCGCGACGGATTTTGGGTTCACAATGACTGGTCCGGATGGCGCCAATATCCTTCCGACATTCACGCTTGACGACGACGCAGATGCTACACTCGAAAATTCGATTAGTTTCGTCGGCTTGATTGCCGGTGATTATACAATCACGGAAGATGCAACGACAGGTTGGATACTCGACGCTATTGGTGTCACTGAAACTGGCCCTGCCGATACGACGGCCGACGACGTCTACAGCACGGACACCGGATCACGGTCTGCCACAATAACGGTCGCGGATGGCGAAATCTGGACAGTTACCTTCCAGAACATAGAACAGCCTGCTCCCAACTTTTCGCTGGATATCGTCAAGGTAACCTACTCCAACGATGTTGTGCCTGCTCCGACCGACTCCGACGAGCCCGGCGAAAGCGACAACATCCAAGTGCTTGTCCAAAACAACGACGGCGATCAGCCGGGATCTGAAGTAACCTGGCGCTATGGGATCAGCTTGGAAGCGGGTTCCACAGATGGCGTGCCTTTGGCGGATCTGCTGATCACCGATAACGCCGGGACCGGCACTCTGGAAACGATCGGTTCTTCCGGAACCTCAACTGGCGATGATTTCAACCCGACTTTCTTGGAAGTTGGCGGCGTCATCGTCGGCGACGATGGTGACAACATTCTGGAACTGGGCGAAACTTGGATTGCCGAGGCAACTGACACGACGCCGCAAACAGGTCTCTATATCAACGATAGTCGTGTCTACGCCTCTGTCAGTGTGAATGGCGCGACGACGGAAGACGAGGCCTTCGATCCGTCGAGTTATACTGGACTGATTGCAGATATCGGTATCACCAAGTCGATCACGAGCGTGACCGGCACCGACGGCGACAGCTATGCCGACGAGGCGGGCGACGTGATCCACTACCAGATCGTGGTCACCAATGACGGCACAATCGATCTGGATAGTGTTTTACTTAGCGACCCGCTGTTGGGCACGCTGACGCAGACGGTTGGCGATGATTCCGACGGGATCCTCAATGTCGGGGAGAGCTGGACCTACACCGGCACCTACACGCTGCTGCAGTCCGACCTCGACAACAATGGCGGCGGCGATGGCGACATCGACAACACCGCGACGGTGTCAGCTTCTGCAACAGATTCTTTTGGCAATTCGGCATCGCTATCAGCATCTTCCAGCGCCGCGCAGCCCCTGGCGGGCTACTCGATCACCAAGTCGATCACGAGCGTGACCGGCACCGACGGCGACAGCTATGCCGATGAGGCGGGCGACGTGATCCACTACCAGATCGTGGTCACCAACGACAACGGTGTCGACCTGACCGGCGTCTCGGTCTCCGACCCGCTGTTGGGCACGCTGACGCAGACGGTTGGCGAT